>JAFAEA010000100.1 GCA_023424355.1 Chloroflexota bacterium
TTGTATCGCGGGAGCCACTCCACCAGTCGAATGGGACCGCTCAACATCACCACCAGCCACATGCCCAACAAGCCGATGGCGAGGTAAAGCAGGTGACGGCTGGAAAGCGAGAACTCGAGCGCACCGATAGCGATCAGATCCGGCGAGAGGCGCTGGATGATGATCATTCCAAGCATCGCGAGGGTGGCTGTGATGGGGAAGAGCACCTGATCGCCTCGGAACCCGCGCAAGCTGAAGGTGATATTTACCAACAGCATCGCGGCAGCAGCGGCGATTCCGACCGAAACATCGCGCCAGGTCCATTCAACGGTGCCTTTATCGACCAAAAAGATCGTGAGCGAACCCACCAGGGTGATCAACGCGGTGATGATCAGCAGATTGAACTCGGTCAGGCGCGAGGCTGGTCGATATCGCTTCATTGTTACTGGAGCTTTCCGGGAGCACGCGTGATGAGGTTCACACGGTTCACGAGATCATCCGGAATGTCATGCGTCATAACAGCACTGGTGGTGCCACCTGCGCAATCGCAGGCAGGATGTGCATCTGAGGCGAGACCTCGCACCACGTTGCGGGCTGTCTCGACATTCTCTGCCAGCACGCGCTGGATGGTCTCCAGCGAGACATCATCTTCGCTCTCGTGCCACACATCGAAATCGGTCACCATCGCCAGGGATGCGTAGCAGAGTCCAGCTTCGCGAGCGAGGCGGGATTCCGGCATAGCGGTCATGCCGATAACATCGGCGCCCCACTGGCGATACAGATTGCTTTCCGCACGCGTGCTGAATTGCGGTCCTTCAATACAGATGTACGTGCCGCCATCTTCGACCAGCTCTTGCGATTCCTGGGCGAAGTGGAGAATGCGCTCCCGCAAGTGCGGACAAAACGGATCCGCCATACCGACGTGCGCCACCACGCCGCCTTCGAAGAAGGTGCGAGGTCGCTGTCCGGCAGTACGATCGATGATTTGGTCCGGCACTACAGCAGATCGCGGCGGCATGTCGATATTCAGGCTGCCAACGGCATTCACCGCCAGCACGTGCGTGACACCCAGCAGCTTCAGGGCCGCGATATTCGCCTGGTAAGGAACTTCAGAGGGATTGTACTTGTGTCCGATGCCGTGGCGGGCGATGAACGCGACTTCGCTGCCGCTGGCCAATTTGCCGATCACAACTGGAGCACTTGGGGATCCCCAGGGAGTCTCGATTTCTTGAAGTCGCACATCCTGCAAATCCGGCAGATCGTACAGCCCGGTTCCTCCAATTACTCCCAGCATGAATCTTGCGCTCCTCGGTTCAGTACGTGCACCAATGTGTGCATTCGATCATGGTAACGTTTCGGCACACCGAAATGTGGTCACAATTATCGCAGGAGTCTCACATGGCAACCATCGATGAATATGTTGCACGGTTTCCGGAAGAAGTAGGCAAGCGACTCGAATCCATCCGGGCAGTGGCGCACAAGGCGATTCCCGATGTGGTTGAGGCCGTGAAGTGGAACCAACCAGCCTTCACCCATCCGGATGGGATGATTCTGGCGATGGTGTCTGCTCACAAGCAGCACATCAATGTCGTGGTGACCCCCAGTGCTCTGCAGGCGAATGCCGACAACTTCGAGGATTTCGCCCTCGGCAAGGGATCGGTGAAGGTCCCGCACGATGTTGAACTACCACTGGATCGGCTGGAGAAGCTGATGGCGTGGCGCTACAAGGAGTACACTGCATCCGGCGTGAAATGGATGTAACTGTCCGGTTCTCGTGCCACTTCCTGGACACCGCTTCTGTGCTATACTCGTTCGGTAAGCCCTTCGCCACGGGCGTTTTAATGTGTCCTGAAATCATTATTGGTCAATTAACCGACTAAGGAGAACCCGCCGAATGGCGATGCAAACAGCACAAAAGTCAGACATCATCGAGGCAACACGCCTGCACGATACCGATACCGGTTCGCCGGAAGTACAGATTGCTGTACTCACCGAGCGCATCCTCGAGCTCACCGATCACCTCCGCAGCCACCGCCAGGATAATCACTCTCGCCGCGGGCTGCTGAAGATGGTTGGTAAGCGCCGACGACTTCTCGCATACCTGCAGAAGACCGATATCGAGCGATATCGCCAAACCATCGCCCGCCATGGCCTGCGCAAGTAGGTTCATGAGGTCGATTCGCACAAGCGAAATCTGCATTCGGTGCCGAGTTCTGTACCCGGTACCAAAAGCATGAGTAAGAGCCCTGGGCATGTGCCTTGGGCTCTTTCTTGCGAAAGGAGGAAGTAAGTAACAATACCTGCGGAAATCGGGAGGTATTGGAGCGATACGAGCAAGAACCTGAATCGTAGTGGCGATGCTGTGTCATCGCCCCGCAGATTTCGTAGCGGCGATACTGAGTAATCGCCCATCGAGGAGGACACGTACGTCCTCCACTACGGAAACGAAACGGATCGTATCGCTCCAGTTCCTCTGGTCTCCAGCAGGCATATGGAAACGCAAATCGTCACGCGGAAAGGCCGTGTGAACACAAATGGAGACACAGAATGTCTATTCCTCAAGAAGTTGAACAGAAGTTCAAGAGCGTCAGCGCCGAAATCGGCGGACGCACCCTCACCTTGGAAACCGGCCGTTTGGCCCAGCTTTCCAGCGGTGCTGTCACCGTTCGCTACGGCGATTCCATGGTGCTCACCAGCGCCATCGGCGAGCGCGAGGCCAAGGAAGACATGGGCTTCTTCCCGCTCACCGTGGATTACGAAGAACGAATGTTTGCCGCCGGCAAGATCCCCGGCGGCTTCCCGAAGCGCGAAGGTCGCCCGACTGAGGCCGCCATCCTCGCTGCTCGATTGACTGACCGCCCGATCCGCCCGCTGTTCCCGAAGGGATACAAGGCTGAGGTTCAGGTGATCACCACCGTGCTGAGCGCCGATCAGGAGAACGATTGCGATATCCTCTCCATCATCGGTGCATCTGCCGGTCTCACCATCGGTCCGGTGCCGTTCGAAGGCCCGGTTGGTGCCGTGCGCATGGGTATGAAGGATGGCGAGTTCATCATCAACCCAACCTTCGAGGAGCGCGAAGAAGGCGATCTCGATATGGTGATCGCCGGGACCGACGATGCCATCATGATGGTTGAGGGCGAGGCCAAAGAAATCTCCGAAGAGCGCATGGTGCAGGCCATCGAGCAGGCTCACGAAGTGATCCGCCAGATCGTCGATCTGCAGCGACAGCTCCAGGCCGAAGTTGGCATGGAGAAGTGGCCATTCACCAGTCCGGCACGCGATGAAAATCTCTTCACTGCCGTGCAGGAAGCTCTCGGTGGACGACTCCGTGAGGCAGTCCGCAACCCGGATAAGGTTGTGCGCCTCGAAGCCACCAGCGATCTGCAAGCCGATGTTGTGGCCCAGCTCACCGCTGGCGATGAGCCAGCTTTCACCGAGCAGCAGGTCAACAGCACCTATGAAGCATTGCTGAAGGACGAGGTTCGCCGCGGAATCCTTGAAGAAGGCGTCCGACCGGACGGCCGCAATCCAGAGGAAATCCGCCCGATCTGGACTCAGGTAGGCTACCTGCCGCGCGCACACGGTTCTGCCGTGTTCACCCGTGGCCAGACTCAGGCACTCACCGTAGCTGCCCTTGGTAGCGTGGCGGAAGAGCAGCGACTCGATTCCATCACCCCGCAAACCAGCAAGCGCTACATTCATCACTACAACTTCCCGCCATACAGCGTGGGCGAAGTTCGCCGCATGCGTGGCGCCAGCCGCCGCGATATCGGTCACGGTGCGCTCGCCGAGCGCGCCCTCATCAACCAGATTCCTCCGGTAGATGAGTTCCCGTACACCATTCGCGTGGTGTCCGAGATCATGGCCTCCAACGGATCCAGCTCCATGGCTTCGGTCTGTGGTTCCACCATGGCCCTCATGGATGCCGGTGTACCGCTGAAGAAGCCGGTGGCTGGTGTGGCCATGGGCCTCATCACCGATGCCGATAGCGGTAACTACACCGTTCTCACCGATATCCAGGGTATGGAAGATGCCCTTGGCGATATGGATTTCAAGGTCGCCGGTACTCCGGATGGCGTCACCGCCATTCAGATGGATATCAAGGTGAAGGGCATTTCGTTCGAGATCATGCGCCAGGCACTCAGCCAGGCAAATGCCGGACGCACCCACATCCTTGGCAAGATGGCCGAGACCATCGCCGAGCCGCGCGCCGAGCTGAACAAGTACGCGCCGCAGGTGGTGACCATAAAGATCGATCAGGCCAAGATCGGCAAGGTGATTGGTCCGGGTGGTTCCATGATTCGCGAGATCCAGGAAGAATCCAACTCCAAGATCAATATCGAGGACGATGGCACCATTTCGATCGCATCTGCTGATGGCGAAGGCATCGAGAAGGCCAAGGCCAAGATTCTCTCCCTCACCGAAGATCTTCCGGAAGTGAAGGTCGAGCGCGGCGAGATCTACAACGGCAAGGTTGTCAGCATCATGCCGTACGGTGCATTCGTGGAAATCGCTCCGGGCCGAGACGGTCTGGTGCACATCTCCGAGCTCAGCGAGGATCCATCGGTGCGCACCGAGCGAGTTGAGGATGTGGTGCAGCAGGGCGATGAGATCACCGTGATGGTGATTGATGTGGCCCCGAACGGCAAGGTCAGCCTCAGCCGACGCGCCGCCTTGACCGGCGAGCTGCCAGAGCCGAAGGCCCCACGCCCGCGCAACAACGACCGTGGTGGATTCCGCGGTGGCGATCGCGATCGTGGCCCACGCCGCGATGACCGCGGCCCACGAGATCGAGGTCCACGCGACCGCGGTCCGCGAGACTACTAGTTCCGATTAGGACCGAAATGGTAGACCCGGACCTCGGCCCGCAGGCTGAGTTGTCCGGGTAATAGAAGTCACCATCAACCCGGACAACTCGCGTTGCGACGCGAGGTCCGGGTCTACATTTACCGGGAATGTCCTTTGATCGCTGGTAGCAGGGCAGTTTATCTGCCCTCTAGAGGGGGAGACAAGCTCCCCCGCTACCAAATGGGAGCGACATGCATGCCAAACCGCGAGAACATCTACAACGATATCTCCACCGAACGCGATTCGCAGGATGCGAAGTGGGGGAGTCAGTTCCACTCCATGCCGGTGTGGAGCGCCATCCTCACCGAGGAGTGCGGCGAGGTCGCCGAGGCTGCCCTTCAAGTGCATTTCCATGGCGAATCCGATTACCTGGCGCACC
>JAFAEA010000104.1 GCA_023424355.1 Chloroflexota bacterium
GTGTAGGCGCTATGCGGGAATCGGATGCCATCCAGCTTCACCTTGCGACCACTGGTGAGGGTGTCGCCAGTGTCCACCGATTCGAGCTTGCTCACACCGCCAATATCTCCGGCGGATACCGAATCCGTGGAGATGTGTTCCTTGCCGCGACTGAAGAAGAGTTGACCCACACGCTCCTCTTCTCCCTTGGTGACGTTGTACAGCGTCGAGGATGATTTCAACGTGCCGCTATATACGCGGAACCAGGTGACCTTGCCAACATGCGGATCTGCCTGGGTCTTGAAGGCAAGGGCGACAAAATCACCTTCCGGATCGGCGATGAGTTCCACTGGATCGCCGTTTTCCTCGGCAACTTCCTTATGCTCCGCTGCAGAGGGCAACACATCGATAATGGTTTGCATCAGCGGTTGCACACCCAGGTTCTCACTGGCTGCGCCGAGCACCATTGGCACCACCGATCCATCTTCAAAGCACTTTTGCAGGTGTTTATGGAGCTCCTCGTCGCTGATCTCCTCGCCTTCCAGATAGCGCTCGGTGAGATCTTCATCGTTCTCGGCGATGGCTTCCACCAGAGTCTGGCGGTAGAACTCAACATCGTCGGCGAGTTCGGCGGGAATCTCCGTGGTTTCGTATTCGCCATTGCCATCCTTGGTGAACACCATGGCTTTCTTGCCGAGGAGATCGACAATGCCGCGGAAATCGGCTTCCTCACCAATTGGAAACTGCAGTGGAGCAACACGCTTGCCGAACGCCTCGATCATTGCTTCTAGGGCGCCCCGAAAGCTGGCGTGTTCCCGATCCATCTTGTTCACAAAGAGCAGACGTGGCAAACCGGCCAGCTCGGCATTGTGCCAAACCTGTTCGGTGCCAACTTCAACCCCGGCAGATGCATCCACCACAATGATGGCGGCTTCAACCACACGCATGGCCGAGCGGACATCGCCGCCAAAATCGGCGAAATCCGGCGTATCAATCACATTGATCTTGCAATCGTTGTACTCAATGGGAATAACAGAGTGGGTGAGGGAGGTGTGCCTCTTAACCTCTTCCGGGTCGGTGTCAGAGGCCGTGGTGCCCAGGGAAACTCGTCCGCGTCGGCTGGTGGCGCCGCTATCAAACAGCATTGCCTCTACCAACGTCGTGCGTCCTGCACCACCGTGTGAAAAGACACCGACGTTAAATACTCTCTCGGCAGGATACTGGTTCATGGCGCGCCTTCCTTCGGGTAGATGTGCCCTCCGGTTTGCGGCGACACATCGCGAATGACATGTATACACCTGAGGAAAGTATAACGAATTGTCTACAGTATGGGGTCGGGATTAGTTGGATTCCCTGACTCCGAGGCGATCCCACACCATTCTGAGGCCATCGATGGTGAGATTCGGATCGAAAACATCTACCACTTCTGAGTTCTTGGCGAAGAGTTCGGCATACCCTCCGGTCACCACGATAGTTGGCTCGCCTTCGATCTCGGCGGAGAGGCGCGTGATCATTCCTTCTACCAATGAGATGTATCCCAGCACGAGGCCGCTCTGGATGGCATGGATTGTATTTGTGCCGATCGCATTTGGCGGTGGAACAAGATCCACCGAGAAGAGCCTGGCCGCGCGCGAGGTCATTGCTTCGAGAGCAATGATGAGCCCGGGAGCAAGCGCTCCGCCACGATAATGGCCGCGTTCGTCCACCACATCGAAGTTCAGGGCGGTTCCAAAATCGACAGCAATCACCGGCGCGCCGTACTTCTCAATTGCTGCGATCGAGTTCACGATGCGATCTGCCCCGACTTCCTCCGGATTATCGGCGTCGATCGGAAGTCCCAAATCCAGCTTCGCGTTCACGATAATTGGCTCCACGCCAAGACGATGTCTCGCCAGAACACTGAGCCATCGCGTAACCGGTGGCACCACACTGCTGAGCACAAAACCGGTGACGCTTGTCAGGCTTATACCTTGTGCACCTAAAATGGGTTCCAGTATCGCGTACCATTCGTCAGGCATGCGGTCGTGTTGTGTAGCCGCACGCACGGTGGCAACGGGTTCTTCGGAATCCGGAGCGTACATGCCAAACATGGCATTTGTGTTTCCCACATCGGCTACGAGCAGCATGTTTGGTCCTTCCGGTCTTGGGTATCGCTTCTGTTTTCGTTGGAGCCAGTATGAACCGCACATCCACTGAACTCAAGGAATCCTCGTCACGCATCTCCGGACTGAAAGTCGCACAATCGGTCGTGCTGTGTCTGATTCTGCTTGCAGGTGGATTTGCCGGCGGTATCCTGGCCGAGCGAAAGCTCAACGGCAAAGGGAACGATTCCAACTTCGCCGATCTCGAGGCCGTCTACGGCGTGATCGAAGACGTTTACTACTATCTCCCCGAGGATGAAACCGAGCGCGCACAGCTAAATAACAATATGGAATCCGGCGCCATCGATGGCGCACTTTCATCGCTGGGTGATCAGTACACGCGTTATCTGGATATAGATGAAAGCGATACCGCCGAGGAAGGTCTCGAAGGCAAGTACGGTGGGGTCGGCATCGAAGTTATGCTCGATCACGAAGTGGCATTTGTGAGCGCGGTCGTTCCGGAATCCCCAGCCGATGATGCTGGTGTGAACCGCGGTGATGTAATTGAGCAGATTGATGGTGCTCGCGTGCAGGCAACCGATGCCAATGAGGTGCTGCGTATGCTCCGAGGGGAGGTGGGGTCCAGTATCTCTCTTACCCTGGTTCGACCAACCACCGGTGAAGTCATCGATCTGGATCTGACCCTCGAAGAGATTGTCATCCCGTCTGTCACTCTTGAGTTCATTGAGGGCACGGATTACGCATGGCTCCGAATCACAATCTTCGGCGATAACACCATCCCGGATCTCGATGCAGCCATCGCCGAGATTCGCGCGCGTGGATCTAAGGGCGTGATTCTCGATCTCCGTGGCAACACTGGAGGCTGGGTTAACGTCGCTCGCCAGACTCTGGGGAGATTCATCGATCCCTCCGCCGGCCCCGCGATGTATGAAGACACGTCTGGCGATTCCGAAATGACAGCGATGCCAATCGAGAACGGTGAAGGAATTGTCCCGCTGGATCTGCCAATGGTAGTGCTCATCGATGGCGGTACCGCCAGTGCGGCCGAGATTGTCGCGGGATGTCTCCGCGATTATCAGCGTGCCACCCTTGTTGGCGAAAAGACGTACGGCAAGGGATCGGTGCAGCGCATCTATGAGTTCTCGGATGGTTCCACACTCCGTGTAACCGTTGCCGAATGGTTCACGCCAAGTAAATCTCGCATTCAGAGCGAAGGCATTCTGCCGGATTTGGAGATCTCAACTGCAGATCAGGCATCGGAGCAGGATCCGGTGCTGCAAGCGGGCGTGCAGGTGCTGGATTCGCAAGTAGCAGACCCGAATTCCACGCCCGTGGCAACTCCCGCAACAAATTAACATTCTTCGCGAGAGTTTTTAACATACCCCTTACTGCCAGTTAACATTGCGGCCCTAGCATAGCGACTGTACGTGATTCGAATCACCACCAAGGTGTGACACCCACGTAGATCGCGGAGGCAGGCAATGGAGCAAAGTAGCTCATCAAACGTAGAAACCCCCTTGATTCTTGTTGTGGAAGATGACCCGACGCTGCGAAGCACGTTGGTGTTCAACCTTACCCGCCAGGGCTATCAGGTTGTGACTGCGGAGGATGGACTGGTTGCGCTCGAGGCAGTAGGCCGCCATGGAGATGCTCTGGATCTGATCATTCTGGACGTTATGTTGCCAGGCATGAACGGATTGCAGGTGCTGCGCCATGTTCGCCAATCGCACGATGTTCCTGTGCTCATGCTTTCTGCGCGCGGTGAAGAGAATGATCGTATCGATGGCCTGGAGCTCGGTGCCGATGACTATGTGGTGAAACCGTTCGCGCTGCGAGAGCTTCTCGCACGTGTGCGCACCCATGTTCGTCGTCGTACCAATCCAGGAGTTCGGCCGCCTTCCACAATCGTCCGCGGTCCGCTTCGCGTTGAGGCAGACAGGCGATTGGCCTCGGTGAATGGTGTTGAACTGCACCTGCGTCCCAAGGAGTTCGGCCTGTTGGTTGCCATTGCAATGGAACCAGGTCGCGTTTTTGGGCGGCAGGAGCTGCTTGATACCGTATGGGGCGACGATGTGGTGGTAGATGCCCGGACGGTGGATGTTCATATCAGCTGGCTGCGAGGAAAACTCACCAACGCCGGTATGAGCGATGACACCATCCGCACAGTCTACGGTGCCGGTTATCGGTTCGATGCCGAAGCAGCAGATGGAGACGATGGCGAATCGCGCTCCGGCAAACTGCTTGCGGATTCTCATGTATCTGGGTCAGGTTCGCAAACACGTACACAGGCAGTTTCCGGTTTCGGAGTGTCTGGCTAGAGGGCATGTGCCTGCTGGCAATTGTCAATGTCGACAAGTGGGATGTTCCCGCAAGTAAACGCACGTAGGAGAATCTAATGAACATTCTCGATCTCAAGCTTTCCCGCCGCACCATGGCTGCCATCACAGCCAGCAGCATCGCTGTTGCTCCGTTCGCCAAGGTCTTCGGCCAGGGCGCGGTGCAGTACGAAGCACCGGATAACATCGGCGATCTCTCCGGCGATTTCGAGGCCGATGGTTCTTCCACCCTGGGCCCACTCACCGAAGCCGCTATCGAAGACTTCGCTGCAGTTGCCCCGAACATCCGCATCACCAACGGCATCTCCGGTACCGGTGGTGGATTTGAGCGCTTCGCCAACGGCGAAACCGTGATGTCCAACGCTTCCCGCACCATCAAGGAAGAGGAAGCCCAGCTGGCCGCCGACAACGGCGTTGCCTGGTACCAGTTCCCGATGGCCCTTGACGGCATCACCGTTGTGGTTTCCGCCGAGAACGATTTCGTTGAAGATCTCACCGTTGAAGAACTCGCCAAGATCTGGAGCGAGAACGGTGGCGTCACCACCTGGGCCGACGTTCGCCCAGACTGGCCAGCCGAGAACATCGAGCTCTACGGCCCGGGCACCGCTTCCGGTACCTTCGACTTCTTCAACGAGGAAATCCTCGGCGAAGAGCCAGTTCGCACCGATTACACCCCAAGCGAAGATGACAATGTCCTCGTCCAGGGTGTTGCTGGCAGCCCGAACGCCCTTGGCTACTTCGGCTTCAGCTACTACGAAGAGAACCAGGACATCCTGAAGGCTGTGGCTGTTGAAGGCGTTGCTCCTTCGATCGAGTCCATCGGCGATGGCACCTACACCCCACTGGGTCGCACCCTGTACGTGTACGTTGCTGCTGATGCCCTTCAGACCCGCCCGGAAGTAGGCGAGTTCGTGAAGTACTACGCCGCTACCGCCGATGAAATCGCTCCGGCTGTGGGTTACATCCCGCTGCCAGAGGAAGATGAGCAGGCCAACTACGACCGCGTGGTCGGCGCCATCGATGGCAGCATTGCCCCGGATTCCGATTCCTTCGGTTCCGAGGAAGCTTCCCCGGAAGCCTCCCCGGCCTCCTAAGCTGCGGAACTTCCACATGCACGCACCCGAAAATTCGGGTGCGTGCATATATCAATTTTCAGCACTTTCCTGAGGGTGGAGGATTTGAGTGGCGAGCACTGCTACACCACTACGGCCTGAAGGCAGGCCCCCGCTAGATTTGACAGGCAAAAAGAGCCGGCAGCGATCTGAGGAGATCATTCGCTACCTGCTCATTACGTGTGCATTGCTCACCGTACTCACCACCGTTGGAATCGTTTTGGTTCTTCTGGTTGAGGCTGTGCAATTCTTCCGGGACATTCCGATTTCGGAATTCCTCTTCGGCACCACATGGACCGCGTTGTTCTCTGGAGAGCAGCAGAAGTTCGGTGTGATTCCGTTGGTGATGGGTACGCTGATGACCTCGCTGGTGGCTGCGTTGCTCGCATTGCCACTGGGTTTGGCCGCTGCGATCTATCTCAGCGAGTTCGCCAGCGAACGGGCCCGTTCAATCCTCAAGCCTATTCTCGAAATCCTCGCCGGTGTGCCAACCATCGTATATGGCTTCTTCGCCCTTACGTTCATCACACCGTATTTGCTTGAGCCCATCTTCCCGAAGATCGGCACCTTCAACGGTCTCTCGGCCGGTATCGCTATCGGTATCATGGCCATGCCAACCGTTGCATCCCTCTCCGAAGATGCCATTCGCTCGGTCCCGCGCAGCTTGCGTGAGGCCGCGTATGGACTCGGCGCCACCAAGTTTGAAACCACCGTTCGTGTGGTATTGCCGGCTGCTATTTCCGGTGTGGTGGCATCCTTCATCCTCGCCATTTCACGAGCTGTTGGCGAAACCATGATCGTGGCCGTGGCTGCTGGTCAGGCACCTGCAGGCCAGTCTGGTGGTAGCAACAGCGTGTTTGATCTTCAGCACAGCATGCAAACCATGACGGGATTTATTGCCTACACCTTTAGTAGCGACGTCGCTCGCGGTACCACCGCGTTCTACTCGCTCTTCGGTGTCGGTTTGCTGTTGTTCATCATGACCCTGGTAATGAATATGTTCAGCCAGTGGGTCACCAATCGATTCCGGGAGGAGTACGAATGATCGAGCAAACCACCACCCCGGGCGTGGGTGTTGCATCCGGAAACTTCTCTCCGCGAGTTGGTGCCCGTCAAACCATTGGCCGCGTTTGGAGATTCATCTTCCTTGGCGCCACCTGTCTCGCTATCGTTCTACTGCTCATGCTGCTGTACTCGATTGTGGAACCAGGCTGGAGCTGGCTGAGCTGGAACCTCATTACCAACCCGCCATCCCGTAATCCGGAAATAGCCGGTATGAATCCGGCCATCTGGGGATCGATCTGGATCGTGTTGGGCTCCGGTATTGTTGCGTTCGTGATGGGCCTCGGCACCGCCATCTACCTGGAAGAATATGCAGGTCGTGGCAAGTTCATGGATTTCATTCACATGAACATTTCGAACCTCGCCGGTGTGCCTTCTATCGTCTACGGTCTGCTCGGTCTCGTGCTCTTTGTCGAGTGGATGAACATGGGCCGCTCGTTGATCGCCGGCGCCTTCACCATGGCACTGTTGATCCTCCCGGTGGTGGTTATCTCCTCTCGCGAGGCGATCCGAGCCGTGCCTTCCAGTCTCCGAGAAGCAAGTTACGGACTGGGTGCAACTCGATGGCAAACGGTGAAGAATCACGTTCTTCCCGCCGCCTTCCCGGGTATTCTCACCGGAATCATCCTCGCCATGAGCCGCGCCATCGGCGAAACCGCACCGCTCCTCGTGGTGGGTGGTGCCAGTCAGGTGCTCTGGCGACCAGACAGCCCATTCTCCACTTTCATGGTGATGCCGCTCCAGATTTACAACTGGACCGGTCGCCCGCAGAAAGAATTCGAACATCTCGCGGCTGCAGCCATCATCGTGCTCATGGTGATCCTGCTGCTCATGAACTCTCTGGCAATCGGACTTCGACAGCATTTCAGTAAGAAAGCACGGTGGTAACCCATGACAACTGCAACGCGTTCACTCAACGGCCAGGAGACAACAATGCAATCTGGATCCGCTCATCTCGAATCCACCCGCGAAGCTTCAGTCAAGATTCCGGGGATCAGCGTAGACGCATTTCAAAACGATGAAGTTTCGCGTGCCAAGAACAACGCGGTGCTGGAGCTCAACAACCTCAACGTCTTTTACGGTGATTTCCACGCTGTACAGGGCGTTGACCTCAAGATCCCGGAAAAGGCCATCACTGCTTTCATCGGTCCATCTGGTTGCGGTAAATCCACCGTACTCCGCTGCATTAACCGCATGAACGATCTCATTCCATCGGCCCGCGTGGAGGGCGAAATTCTCTACCACGGTGAGAATGTGAATGCCCGCAATGTGGATCCGGTGGAAGTCCGCCGTCGAATTGGTATGGTGTTCCAGCGCCCGAATCCGTTCCCGAAGAGCATCTACGAGAACGTCGCCTGGGGAGCCCGCATCAACGGCTACAAGGGCAACTTCGATGAGTTGGTCGAAGCATCGCTCACGCGGGCTGCTTTGTGGGACGAAGTGAAGGACAAGCTGAAGGAGAGCGGACTCAGCCTCTCTGGTGGTCAGCAACAGCGACTCTGCATCGCTCGCGCACTCGCCACCAATCCCGATGTGATTCTCTTGGATGAGCCGGCTTCCGCGCTGGATCCGATCTCTACCCTTAAGATCGAAGAGCTTCTCCGCGAACTGGAATCCGAATACACCATCGTCATCGTGACCCACAACATGCAGCAGGCTGCCCGTGTGAGCGATCAGACCGTGTTCTACTCGCTCAACGAGAACCGCCAGGGAATCCTGGTGGAAGCAGGACCAACCCAGAAGATGTTCACCAATCCGGATGATCCGCGCACCGAAGGTTACATTTCCGGTCGCTTCGGGTAGTATTAACAGTTCGAAGTTGTTGTTTGTCCTGAATTGAGAATATGAGGTTGTTGATGTCAACTAGATCAAATTACGATCAACAATTGCAGGAGCAGCGTGATCGCGTTGTGACCATGGCAAGCATGGTTGACAAGGCAATTGCGCGTGCGCTGGAAGCCTTGCGTCTCCAGAATGTCGCTTTGGCTGACGAAGTTCAGCGTAGTGACAATGCCATCAATCGGCTGCATAGAGCGGGTGAGGAGAAGGCCATCGAGCTGATCACCCTGCAGGCCCCGGTTGGTATCGATGTGCGTCGGCTGGCAAGCAGCCTCGCGCTATTCTCGAATCTTGAGCGTATGGGCGATTATGCTGCCGGTATCGCCAAGATCGTGGTCGAAGGCTCCGATGACGAGCTGCTCAAGCCACTGGTAGACATCCCTCGCATGGGTGTGATTGCCCGCGAAATGCTGGATGCCGCGATCCTCGCATACATCAATGACGATATTGAGGCCGCTCGAACAGTCGCTCAAAGGGATGACGAGCTGGACTTCCTGTACGATGGCATCGTCGCAGAACTCATGGATTTCATGACAGACGACAGCTCGACGGTAAAGCGAGCCACCCATCTTCTATGGATTGCCCACAACCTCGAGCGAATCGGCGATCGTGTCACCAACATCTGCGAACGGGTGGTGTACATCGTGACCGGTGAGTTCGAAGAACTCGATACCGTTCGCCAATCTCACTTTCCATTCTCCTCCAATGGTG
>JAFAEA010000178.1 GCA_023424355.1 Chloroflexota bacterium
CCGATGATGGTGGTGATCTCGCCTTCGCGGATCTCCAAACTCATGGATTCAATAATCGTCCGGGATTCGTAGGCAACGGAGATGTCGGATGCGTTGAGCATGGATGCCTCTCGACTAAGACTGACGATTCGACCGATACAGCAAGAACAGGAAGTACGGAGCGCCTACTGCAGAGGTCACAACTCCGACTGGCAAGGTGACTGGCAAGAAATGCTGACCCACCACGTCGGATATCAATAGAACAATACCACCAAGTAGCCCGGTAAAAAAGAGTACGGATGGTGAATGGGGACCAGCAATCATGCGGGCCATGTGCGGAACCATGAGGGCGATGAAGCCGATTGGGCCGGCAACGGCCACGGCAACGCTGGCAAGAGCGCAGCCGATGAAGATGATCGCGAGACGCGTGCGCTCCAGCGGTACACCAAGGCTACGCGTCACAATATCGCCCAGCAGCATGCTTCGCAGAGGATGCATCAGAATCGCTGCCAGCGGTAATCCAATGATCACAAACCAGAAAATCAGCTTTACATCAGACCAATTACTGGCGTATACCGACCCCATGGTCCAAACGATAGCCGGCCGCGTCTGCTCGATTGGGAAGATCACCATCATGTACGACGATACCGCCGCTGTCATGGCGGAAATACCGATACCTACCAGGATGAGTCGATTCGGAGATACGCCATCGCGCCAGCTGAGGCCGTAGATCACGGCGGCGGTGATGATTGCTCCGAGGAACGTAGCGAGCGGGAGGCCCTGCGTGGTCTGGAAGATCACCAGCCACGTAACTGCCATCATCGTTGCGCCGGAGTTGATGCCGATAATGTCTGGCGAAACGAGCGGATTCCGCGCGATTCCCTGAAAAAGTCCACCAGCGATGGCAAGGGTGATGCCAATTCCGACCGCAACCAGCGTGCGTGGCCAGCGGAGGGTTTGCACTACCAGAAGCGTGCGATCATCCCCGCGGCTCATGGTGGCATCCCACACTTCCTGAAGGGTGAGATCCACAGCGCCGAGGGTGACGGACCACAACATGAGGAAAAGCAAAATCACCAGGGCCAAAAAACAGAGGCCGATAACGCGCAGATCGAATCGCTGTGAAAACCATGAACCTCGAACGGTGCGCATACCAGATAGATTTCCTCGTGAATTAGCTGTCGCCATTAGTTGGCCACCGTTCTGCGTCGGGCGAGTGCGATCAGGAATGGCGCACCGATGAAGGCCATCACGACGCCGACCTGAATTTCACCGGGCCGGGCAGCAACGCGGCCGACTGTATCCGCAAACACCAGCAACATGGCTCCCAGAAGCATGGAGTACGGCAATACCCAACGATAATCGGCCCCCACAATCGAACGGGCGATGTGTGGCGTAGCAAGACCGACAAAGCCGATGGGGCCAGCAACCGAGACAGCGGCGCCGGTGAGAATCACCACCAGTCCGGAGGCGATCAGTCGCACTCGCACCGTGTTCATGCCCAATCCGCGAGCACTTTCATCGCCCATCGAAAGGACATTAAGTTGATGTCCGAGGAACAGACAGCCCAACATCGCCGGCAGCATGATCGGCAAAACATCCCACAGGATATCCAGCTTGCGACCCGCCACCGAGCCGACACTCCAGAATCGCACCTGATCCATGGTTTCTTCGCTGAGGAGCAAAAGGGTGCTCGTCCAGGATCCCAGCAATGCGGATACAACCACACCTGCGAGTGCGAGACGCACCGGTGTGGCGCCTCCCCTACCCGTGCTGGCGACTCCGAACACAATGGCCGAGGCTATGGCTGCCCCAGGGAATGCGAACCAGACGTATTCGGCGGGTGAACTCACTCCGACCAAAAAGATAGCGGTAGTGACGCCGAAGCTGGCGCCCGCACTCACACCCAAAATGGATGGGCCCGCGAGCGGATTCCGGGTGACACCTTGCATCACCGTGCCGGCAATTCCCAACGACGCGCCCACAGCGAGGGCGATGAGCGTGCGTGGTACGCGAAGTTCCCGCACCACAACCTGCTCGTATATCGTGTCATCGTAGGAGAACACCGCGTCCCAGGCCTGACTGGTGCTGAGTTGCAATGATCCAAAACGTAGACTGATGAGCGCTCCGAGAATCACGACAATCGTCAGGACCACCAACCCTGCCAGGAGCAGCATCACTCTGGAAAAGCCAGCACTGGGGAGATCGCTCGGCGAGGTGGATTCTGGAACTGACATCGCGGAAGACATGCGGGAATCTCTACTCCAACGTGGACGAATTAGGAAGTCACCTTCTCACTGCTGGAGAGTGCTTCGGCCACAGTGTTCACGGCTTCAGTCATGCCCTGATAGCTGTGGATGAAATCCTGATTCCAAATGAATACCTGATCGGCCTTGATAGCCGGGTGTTGGCTCCAGGAAGGTGATTCCTTCAACTGCTCAATGGTATGCGCAGCACGGGCAGAGATGAAGAAGAGGTCGCTTGGATAGCGAAGTGCCTGCTCGTTGCTGATCTGCTCCCACCAGCCATCATGAGATTCCAACTCAACAATGTTGAGACCAAGCGCTCCGTAGAGGCTCAAATCGTCCCACGCTGGCTCCCATGCGACCCAGGAGGCATCTTCGCCGGTGGAGACAAACACTGCGGTGAGATCCGACTTCTCGGCAATCACCGCTTCGAGATTCGCCTTGGCTTCTTCGTATTCGGTCTGGGCTGCGGTGATTTCATCGCTTTCAAGATCTGCACCCAGCGCAGCAGCAAGTTCCGCGAAGCGTCCGGTATTCATATCGGCATCACGCGCACCAGCCTCGTTGGCGGCTCCGGTGGTAGTGATGGCGATGATTGGAGCCACACTCTTCACCTGTTCGAGGAGAGAGGCGTCGACACTCCAGTAATCGTCCGGATTGTTATCGAGCGCGGTGGTGATGGTGATGATCAATTCGGGCTCAGCGGCGATGAGATCTTCAATCTTGACCGGCTCGTTGACATCGCCCACGATGGCGATTCCCTCGAGATCGATATTTCCGCCTGCAGCGGCAAGGGTGCCATCGGCCATCACATTCCAGCCGAAGAGTGCGGTTGGTCGGATTCCGAAATCCCACAGCGGAGCTGCAGCATTTACATCGATGGCCAGTCGTTCCGGTCGGGCCGGAAGTGTGACAGTCTCACCCTTATCGTCGGTGAAACTCCATTCGCCATCGACAGGGGTCGATTCCTGAGCGGCGAGGTTCTTGCCAAGTCCGAAGGCGGCGAGCGACGCTGCGCTGAGCTGCACCATTTGACGACGATTGCGGAGTGAACGAGCTTCCTGTGTCATTATGCGCTCCTTGAACCCGAGTCCAAAAATCTTCCTGAGTGATCAGTAATCGCGACAGCACGCGGATATCCGACTTAGCCGGTGGGGATTATGAAGCTATGCGAGCTGTCGGTCAACCCAAACCGGATTATTCGGTCACCTTCTCGCTGGTGGAAACCGCCTCGGCCAGATCGTTCAGCGCCTGAGTCATACCCTGATAGCTCATGACGAAGTCCTGATTCCACGGGAAGATCTGCCCAGCGGCCACTGCCGGATGCTTGCTCCAGGTTGGAGATTCTTTCACTTCATCGATCGAGAACGCCTCGCTGCGCGTGGAAATGAAGATGATATCGGATGGATATTTCAGTGCCTGTTCGTGGCTGATGGTTTCCCAGAATCCACCGGCCTCGGCATCCGGCGAGATGATGTTTAACCCGAGTTCCTGATACATGTTGATATCGGCCCAATCGATGGGATTGGCTATATACACATTGTCTGGCACGGGCGCGAAGAAGAGGACGCTTAGTTCCGTATTCTCGGCTGCGACTTCGCCAAAGTTCTCGATCGCAGCTTCGAAATCGGTTTTCGCCTGTGCCAGCTCTGGAGTGGAGATATCCGCGCCGAGTGCCTCGGCGAGCTCGGCAAAACGCAAGGTGTTGTCATCTGCGCGGCCTGTGGCCGAGATTGCCACGATCGGCGCAACGGCTCGCACCTGATCCAGCGCCACGTCGGCATCGGCATCGAGGCTCCAATACTCGTCAGGGAGATCAGGCGACCACGTCAGCGTGACCAGCAGATCTGGTTCGATGGCAATGAGTTCCTCAATATTGATGGTCTGATTGACATCGCCCACGACTGCGATCCCCTCAGGATCAATATTGCCGCCGGCATCTCCCAGTGATCCATCGGCAAGAACGTTCCAGCCGAACAGCGCTGTTGGTTTGATGCCAAAGTCCCACAACGGAGCGGCGGCATTCACATCCATCACAATGCGCTCCGGTCGAGATGGCAAGGTCACGGTGACTCCCTTGTCATCCGTGAAGCTCCATTCGCCGGATTCCGGGGACGCATCCTGTGCGGATGTTGCCTTGGGGAGGGTGATGACAGCCAAACCTGCAGCTGCGGCCTTAATCATTGATCGACGGTTTACGTTGGATACAGTTCCGGTGAACATCGATGGTGCCTTTTGCGAGCCTGCAGGTGCAGGTCAAATCCCGACTGATTACGTCGGGATTATTTCACGCATGGTTTTCGATGTCAACTTGACGTGGATTATTTGGGGCCGACTTCCCAGGTTTCCGGCTGCGCCAGATAGTTGCTGACGAACTCACCCTCGGAGATCACTGAGCCATCGGCATCCAGCACCGTGCGCGGCAATATCACCTGATATCCCGGTGCACTACCACTCACCCACTTGCGCTCGCCCCGTGCCAGGTCAGGATTTTCGCGCTCCACCGGATCGCCCGGTTGAATTGGATCGCTCACCCAAACATTGCCGAAGTTCACTTGCCAGCCGGGATCCTTGCCATAGAAGTGTGCGGAAACAACATCGCCATCCACCACCATCATCAGGAGCAACCATGAATCCAGCGTGTTTGTGAACGTGAGATCCAGCGTCATCTGGCCCGGACCGTTTGGCTGATAAATGGCAGCGTCGAAGCCTGGTGGCGAGCCATCGATCTCATAGAATCCGAGTCTCCATGTGTGGTGATGCCATTCGTTGAACAGAAAGCCAACCGTGGCTGCGGCACGGAAGACCGTGGTGCTCACCTGGCACACACCACCGCCGACATCGGTGGCGGTCCAATCGCCACTAATGATGGTGCCGGAAACAAAACCCATTTCTTCCGAGATTGGCCCCAGCAGGCTATTGAAGGAGAAATCTTCTCCCGGTGCGACAAGCTTGAACGAGATATTGTTCGCGGCAACACCGACATTTGTGGCGCGCTCCCACGAAGAACCAGCAAAGCTTGATGACCCCGCCGCGAGATGGGAGTCGATACCCAACTCGTCCAGATTATCGGCACGAGCTCTCGCCTTCGCGGGCTTCGTGGGAAGTTCGGCAGATCTCGCATCCGATTGGGCGAGTTCGGCGATCAGGGTCTCGGTTGCCTCCCGATCCATCTCAACACCATCGACATCATCCTTAACAACGTACAGCTTTGCATCCCAGCCAAGCATTACGTTTTGGGGTGCGGTGTAAATATCGGCCGCGATGGCATCGAGCCGATCGACAAGCAGCGAGGCATCGATGTGGGGCTTGTTGTCGCTTCCGATGGTCAACGCCTGGGCCAATTGTTCCGCTGAGACGGGATAGTTGAGATCTCCATAGGTGAGCACAACCTGATCGCCAATGAGTTGCACGGCCTGACTTTTGTATGGCTCAAGTGCTTCGGAGGTGACTTCCGGTCCGACCACAAAAGTGGTGAGGCCAATTTCAGCGAAGGCTTGAGAATCGACTGCGGCTTCGATGGCGTTGACAGCTGCATCGCGATCAAGCGACCGGCCATCCACGGATTCCACCATTTGAATCTCGCCCTGGCGACGATACAGTCGGGCGTTCCTCGCTTCGATATCGATAGCGGGAGCAATCGTCTCCAGATACTCGCGGGCTTTCTCGCCATCCCACTTCATCACGAGCGGAATTTGCGCGGTGCCATCGGCGGCAAAGAATGCGACGTACCGATTCCAGAATGTCTCACGTCCGTGCTCCATCGCGGCATCGATGGTGGCATCGTAATCGATCTCGGCACCAAGTTCGGCGAGAGTTGCGGTCCAGATCTGGTCTTCGAAATGGAGTGTCGCGGCGCGCTGCTCGTAGGCAGAGAGTGCCCCATGAAGCTGTGCGATTGCCTCTTCGCGACTGAGCCCACCGAGATTCACATCGCCTGCGGAAGCCCCCGGGTACACCTGATCCTCATACCGTGCGGGCAAGGCAACTGCAGGCACGGCAGCGGTAACAGCGAGCGCACCGGCAAGCATTCTGCGGCGACTCAAAAGGCGTTTGGTAGGCGTGGGTTTCATTCAGTGGTGCTCCGAAGCAAGTTTCGTATGAAAGGCGATGAATCATCACCACCTCTTCACTCAATACGTATACCAGCTTACGATCGGATTTTCCCAAGATTTCGCTCGTATTCGACAAACCATTTTGCGATGGCACAAGCTAAATCATGTTGTTGCATACAACATCGCGCCCCCACGATGCGTCCTTTCAATGGACGCTTTTAGTACCACAATTCGACAAATGCAACGAGTGTACATACACTAGCATCAATTGTCTGATCGTCGTATGCTACACAAGCAAAAGTGGCGTGCCCGGCAAGGCGCGTACATGCGCAATTCTATTCGGCTCGCGGGCTGGTAGCAGTTCCGGCTCGGCAGCGGGCGATGAGGAGGACGAGACGTGGTTTTCCGGCGAGATAACAAAGTCGACGCGTTTCAACGCCAGATGAGCGCCCTCCGCCACCAAATCGGCGGCGACGCTGGCGAAGAAGCCGAAGAATATGAATATGACGAATCGAATCAACAGGATCGGATTCAGGGAGAGACGATGAGCCAATCACCTTTCGACCGCGGCGAGGCCAGCGGCTATTCCTTTGGAAACTACCCAGGCCAGCAACCGGATCAGGGTGAGTACGGCGAAACCCGTGCCCCGCAGCCGACCGAAATGGCTGAGGTCGATTCGCAGGTGAGCGTGGTGGCTCAGGGCACCATCTTCAAGGGCGAGATCCAATCCGATGGCAACATCCAGATCTTCGGCCGTGCCGAAGGCACCCTCACAGCCAAAGAAGATATCTGGGTTGCCGAAGGTGCCGATGTGGAATCGACCCTCACCGCCCGACGCGTGATTGTGGCTGGTCGCGTGAACGGCACGGTGAAGGCAACGAGTCGTTTCGAGGCCCTCCCCCAGGGTGTGGTTGAGGCCGATGTCACCGCTCCGAGCTTCGTGGTGCACGAAGGTGCCACCATCAACGGCAAGCTCAGCATGCAGCAGCAGGAAGTTACCAGCGGTCGCCAGGAGCGCTCCGGATCCACCACTGTGGTTCCGCGCCGCAACCGCAACCAGTAATAGAACTCTGAGGCCTGAAACAGGCGGGGAAGGATTATCATGGCGAGCCGACCAATGGAACAGCAAGGAAATTTCCGGGGTGCACCCCAGCAGCAAGCTGAATCGACCAGTGTGATCGATCAGTACTC
>JAFAEA010000353.1 GCA_023424355.1 Chloroflexota bacterium
GTGGCGGTCTGCTCGCTCACCGATCCCCAGCCGCGGAACGGAAGTAGATTGGGATCCATGCCGCTGAACACCAGTGCCGAGAGCCCGTTGACGGTCACTTCCTCTTCAGATTCCACTCCGCTGGTCACCACCAGGGTTCCGTTTTCGGAAGAGAACGTCCAGATTCCGTCGTTCCACGGTGCCTGGTCATCGCGGATCCGAATGGTGGCGGTGCCTTCTCCGGCACTGATGCCGCTGAGCCCGGCCACATCCACCACGCGGGCCATCGGTGCGCCCCACGAAAGATCATCGTTCGAGAGCACGGTGATACGAAAGTCGTCGGTGGTCCAAAGATGAGGATGCTGGGCATCCTTCACCGGCATTGTGATCTTCTTCACCTGATCCACGTGCCGGGCCATGAAATCGAGCACATGCAGCATCGCGTTGGTCGTGCTCCAGAACACTGCCGGGGCTTCCATCACTTCTTTGCTCAGATCCAGCTTGTAGCAGATGCCACCGCTGATCTGATCCCCTTCGTGCACCGACATGAACCAGGATGGATACCGTTCGACTCCGTTATCAAACCGCACCCGAGGGTGGCAGCTCATACCGTGATGTCGGCTTTGAGCATCTTGCAGAAATGCATAGAACTCGTCCTTTGCATCGCCGCTCAGGCGCTGCTTCACTGTTCCGTGCTTTGATAGTTTCATATAAGGGGCCAGTGCTGCAGGTTCAATATGCGCCCACATCGGCACTTGCCATCCGGCATAGCCGAACATCTCGTAGTAGCTGGTCTTGAACGGGTAAAGCGCCGAAACCACCTGACCTTGCTGGTGCATGTGCTCAATAGCAGTCTGCATCAGCGCCCGAATGTGCCCACCGCGGCGGGCAACCGGCATGCTGCACACACCGCCGATACCGCCCATGGGCAGCACAGATCCGCGCACATTCTGCGTCATCGGAATCACACCCACCTTGGCAACCGCTTCGCCATCGATGCGGCTGTGAAAAGTCACATCGTCGCTGCGCTGCTGGAGGATTTTCTCCTCTTCCTCCTTGTTGCGAATCTTTGGCGAACTGGAGAACGCGTAGTTCCCCAGCAACAGATTCGCGGGATCAGATGATTCCGCCTGACGAATATCAAAGGTTTTGCTTGCGTTCATGTGTGTATCCATAACTGTCAAGTGCCATGTTTCCTCGCCAATGCTACCAGAGTGCGAGGGGTGTATCGCGTATTCGAATTTGTAGGCAGGCGTAGAAAAAGGGAACAGCACCTGGTGGCTGTGCCAGGTGCTGTTCCGGGGAAAGGGGTGGGGGAAGGGGGTCTGTTTAGAACGGATATTGGGCGTTGATATTGAAGAGCAATCCCAGCAATCCGCTGACAATGAGAGTGGCGATCCAGGCAATGACGCCGGTGATGATTGCGCGGCTCATGGTCATGTTCATGCTTGCGCGAATGGCGAGCACCATGGTGACAAGAAGCCAGAAGAAGATGACGGTCGAGAAGATCCATCCGATTCCCCAGATACCGGAGAAGATGGAGAACACGGCTGGTGCCGAAGCATAGCCTGCAACGCGCATAATGCGTTCGACCGAGCTCACGGTGGTAGCCTCGCCGGTGATTCGTGTGCCCACGAAGTAGATCACTGCCGCACCGACTACCCATCCGAGCAACATGGCCAGCACCGCACCGATGAGCGCACCCGGGCCGGCGAACAATCGACCGAGACCGGAAGCGATCGCCACTGTGGCGACCACGATTGCGGCTTCGGTAGTTGCTGATGGATCTCTCACGATCTCGTTGTAGGTGCGAGTGTTGAAGGTCATCACGTCTTTGGCGCGATTGATAATTCTGTCTAAAGAAATGTTGGTGTCCATACAAGGCCCTCCCGTTGAAGTCTGAAATGAGTGGGTGCCTTTAACGTGCGATCCCGAACTCCTGACCTGATTCTAGGAGTTCGGGATCGCTTTGTTAGTATGGATAACCGGTAATTCTACCCGGCGGTATCGCCACCATTACGGATGTTGGCTGGCAACCAGAGCAGGGTAGTGAGCACTGCGGTGGCTGCCGTGAGGGCAACACCAAGTGCGATGTGCCAACCCACCAGGCTCACCATGTGGCTGCGAGTGGAGTAGCCCAACCCGATCTGCCCGAACGTGAACAGAAACACCAGAGCCGAGGTGATCATGACGCCGCCGCCAACTATCTTGCGGGTCCACAACACATAGCTAATCGCCAATTGTGCAACAGCCATCACAAACAGGAGATTGCCGAGATGCATGTGCCCGGTGATGAGCCACGGATCTGATCCACTGCGGAAAATACCGTTGCCGGCCAGGGCGGCCGTCACCACCATCAGAACCGTGAAAAGGGTGATGACCCATTTGCCGAGAGTGTGAAGGGTGGAAGATTGAGACATCGTTGGTCAACTCCTAACCAAAAGTTTCAGGTTGTTCCGGGCGTTTGCTCGGGCGGGGGAGTTCCCCTCGGGTGATTTTACGTTGTTATCACCACCAAAGGGCGGAGCTACATCATGATTGAGGTGGGCAGAGGAAAGCCGCAGCGTTTCAAAGGGTCCCGGAGGTCTTCAATGCAGCAGATCAATGTCGCCAATCGTAAGCCAGGTGTATCGGTGGAGTGCAGCTTCGCGCCCCTTTCCATGGGAACCCGCATGCGTGTTGCCGCCGAATCTGTATTCGCTGCGCTGACCCGCTGGTTTGGCCGCATCGCCTAGTCGCGACCAAAGTCCACCGGTTTAGATTCCACCCGGTGGACGTTATTCGTTAACCCAGCATCTCCAGGGATTCGTGCTCGATCTCGTCTTTCGCGAAGCGCTCCAGTCGGAACGGGGTCAGATCGAAGCGAGCGTCGTTGCCGCTGGTCGCGAGATTCGCGAGAATCTCACCGCTCATCGGCCCGATACCGAAGCCGTGACCACTGAACCCGGCACTAACAACCAAACCGGGATACTCAGGAACGGCATCGTACACCGGCATGGCATCCGGAGTGCGATCGATGAGCCCGCCCCAGACCCTGTCAACCCGAATATTCGCGAGATCTGGCAGAATCGCCAGCGCGTTGCGCGTCATGTTGTCCATTTCTTGCACGGTCATACCGGTGTTGCTGGCGGTGTGTTGGCCAGTTTCGTTCCAGGGCATGCTCGCGCCAATGAACCTGATCCCACCTTCCGCGGTTTGGCGAGCGGCGAAGTTTCCTTCTGCCACACCCAACACCGGTTTCAGATTGATCACGTCGGTGGGCACGGTCTCAGCCACGGGGCAGAGCACTACCTGGAATGGCAGTTTGAGACCGAGTGGCGAGAGCAACTTCGGAGTGTAGATTCCGGCGGCCGCAACAACCACGTCGGCGGAGTAGGTGCCATCGGTGGTCTTCACGCCCGTCACCCGGTTGCCATCGGTAACCAGCTCAAGTACTTCAACACCAGTCACAAATGTCGCGCCCTGGCGCATCGCTGCTGCAGCATAGGCATCCACAGTCTTGGCATTGCTGGCATGACCATCGGTGGCGCAGAAGGATGCGCCAACCACGCTTCCGGTGAGGGCAGGTGCAATGCGGCGGGCTTCATCGCCATCGATCCATTCCATCGGTACACCGGCGTCATTTCCATCTGCCACTACCTTGCGGATGGTATCGGCCTGATCGTTGGAGAGGGCGAGCCGCAGATTGCCATCCTGGCGATAATCGATCTCGGCGCCGAGTTCTTCACCAAGCGCTTCCCAGCGCCGAATTGCCTCGCGCGCAATCGGAAGCTCGGCCGGAACGCGACCACTCTGGCGAACACCGGCAAGAGTCCACCCGCTGCCCATGGCGCGGATCGTCTCCCGCTCAATCAAGGTCACCTTCACGCCCTGCTTGCCGAGCTCGTATGCTGTGGCACAGCCGGTGATTCCACCACCAATGATGATTACTTCTGAATTGGACATTTCCGGTGACTCCTCAGAAAACACAATACGGGCCGGTGAACAACCTCTTTGAGGCAGTATCACCGGCCCGTATCGATTTGGGAATAACTATCTCGACCGCGGATCCAGAATATCGCGTAACCCGTCTCCAACGAGATTGAAGGCGAATACCGCAATCAGAAGCGCGGCACCCGGTGCCAAACTCAGCAACGGCAGATCCGCCAGGCGAACTGTTCCGTCGCGAATCATCTGGCCCCATGTCGGGGTTGGTGGTGGAACACCGAGTCCGATAAAGCTGAGGCTGGCCTCCAGGCGGATGGCAGAAGCAGTCCACAAACTGCCCAGCACAATCATCTCACCAGCGATATTCGGCAGGATGTGACGATTGAGAATGCGAGGAGTCGATTGCCCGATCGCGCGGGCGGCCTCCACGAACTCCTTCTCCTTCAACCCCAGCACCGGTCCGTACGCAATGCGGGCGAATCGCGGTGCGATGGTGAGACCAATCGCCAGAATCA
>JAFAEA010000064.1 GCA_023424355.1 Chloroflexota bacterium
ACCCGCGAAGCCGGTGTGCGCGGTCTCGATCGCGAAATTGCCAGCCTGAGCCGCAAGATCGCCACCAAAATCGTCAAGGGCGATCTGGATCGCAGTAAGCCAGTGCAAATGGATCACTCGCAACTGGAATCGTTACTGGGGCCGGCCAAATACGGCTACGATCAGGATCTGGGCGATAGCCAGATCGGGCTCGCAGTGGGACTCGCGGCCAGCGAAGTCGGTGGCGAAATCATTCCTGTCGAAGTTGTGACGCTTCCCGGCAAGGGTGATCTGATGATTACCGGTCAGGCCGGCGATGTGATGCGCGAAAGTGCACAGGCAGCGATGAGCTACGCACGTAGCCGCGCCGATGAACTGAAGATCGATAGCAACTTCCAGAACAAGACGGATGTTCACATCCACCTGAGTGAGGGTGCTACGCCAAAGGATGGCCCGAGCGCGGGTATCACCATGGCCACGGCGCTGATCTCCGCATTGACCCAGCGTCCGATTCGCAACGATACCGCCATGACCGGCGAGATCACCTTGCGAGGTCGGGTGCTGCCGATTGGTGGACTTCGCGACAAGACCCTGGCGGCACACCGTTACGGCCTGCGCCGCATCATTGCGCCGGCAGACAACGAACGCGATCTGCGGGATATCCCGGCGAATGTGCGATCGGAGATGGAATTCATCTTTGTGAAGAGCATGGACGAAGTGATTCAGGCCGCGATTATGCTGGATTACGAGCAAGCCGATCACATCCAGAGCCGCGCCGAAGACGTGACGTTGGTATAGGCCGTCGCAAATCCTCCACGTACGCCCGTGCTTTACGCACGGGTTGATTGGAACGATTCGGAACACCCGCAATCTGCTGCCAATCGGTTAGTGTCGACCACGGGGCTCGCTGACGCTTCTCGCTGCGCTCGGCCGCCTTCGGCTGCTGCGTCATCTCCTTCTGTTAGGCGGACACATAGGTCCGCCGCTACGGCAAAATTGGTGCACGGCGTAGTCCTCGGGCTTGATGCCCGAGCGGAGAAACAAACTCCAAAAGCGGAAATCCTGGACTCGTTGTCGGGCTCTTGGGTATCGACCTGCGGCCGATGGTCGACCACAGCCGCAGGCGGATGAGGCGAAGCCTCGCAGCGAAGCGATCCCCGGGTCGACGCTACCCGCCTGGGGCGCTATCGACTGTCTTCGAACATGGTTCCCCCAACCCATGCGTAAAGCACGGGCGTACGTCTGACGAGTTGGCAGGGTTCGGAATTGGCTCTCGTATCCCGTGCATAAAGCACGGGCCTACGTGTTGATGAACACACCGCAACATCTGAGAAGCCTCCACGCAAAATCGGCGGCACACTTGCTGCAGTTCCCTCTTCCCAAAGAGGTCGATGCATACCCAAGGAGGAAACGATGCAGTACGAAGAAATCGTAAAGACACTTGATACCGATCCATTTGTGCAGAAGCTCTTCACCTCGCCGATTCCAATGCGACTGGCCTACATCGGGCTTGATGGCGATCCGCGCGTGATCCCCATCAGCTTCATCTGGGATGGCAGCGATTTTGTGATCGCCACATCGCCGGATTGGTACAAGGCAAAAGCCATTGCGAAGAACCCGAATGTCTCTCTCACGGTCGATAGTACCGATTTTCCGCCGCTCATTCTTTCCGCTCGGGGCACGGCCAGAATCGATTACGACAAGGGCCTGCCGACCGAGTACATCGAGGCTTCGCGTCGCATGGTTGGTGAAGACAAAATGGAGGAATGGGAACGAAATGTGCGCGCCGAGAACCGCAACATGGCGCTGATTCGAATCAAACCAACGTGGCTGAAGGTGGTGGATTTCGAGACCAGATTCCCCGGACCAACTCCATCCTAAGTTCTGGATGGCACATCGACATGCGTGACTTCGATCTCGCGAGAGATTAAGCGACTCGCAACTTCGGTCGCGGCCTGTGAATCGCCAGTGGCGTACATCTCCAGGCCGCCCAACAGTCCACGTTCGTGGAGCAATCGCGATTCCTGCAGCAGGTTGAGAGTCCGTCTGGCAATGGCGTTGCCGCTATCGATAATGCGCACTTCGGCACCTACGTATTCCTGAATCGCGTTTCGCAGGAACGGATAGTGTGTGCAGCCGAGCACAATCACATCGGTCTGGTTCTCCAGCAGCGGATCGAGAATCGGTGCCAGCACCGTATTCACCGCCTCGCCCTCGAGCTTGCCGGATTCCACCAGTTCCACCATGCCGTTACCGGCGATGCTGTGCACTTTCACGCCATCGCTCCAGTGCTCGATGAGCACCCGCAAGCGATCGCCACTCACCGTTCGAGGAGTGGCCAGTACACCGATTTTGCCAGTCATGCTCATGCCAACAGCGGGTTTCACCGCCGGCTCGAGACCCACAAATGTGGTTTCAGGAAACTCGCGACGGAGATCATCGATGGCGATGGCGCTGGCGGTATTGCAGGCCACAACGACCAGCTTCACGCCACGCTCAATGAGGAATCCGGCCACTGCGATACTTCGGGCACGAATCTCCTCGGGCGAGCGGACTCCGTACGGCACATACGCCGTATCGGCGATGTAAAGGCAGTCTTCCGCCGGCATCATCCGGTCGATTTCCAACCAGACGCTAAGGCCACCGAGTCCGGAATCGAATACGCCGATCGGCGCGTTACGATGCGCGCTCATGGTGTTGGCAGCCTCCAGCCGTGCAGGAGTTTCCACTTCAGCGTGTGCCACCACTCGCCGCTCCAATCCTCGCTATGGAATGCGAAGAGGTGGAAGTACTCGGCAGTGAAGGTGGATGGACCAATGGGTCCATTCGCCTGAATGAACTCGAGGATCTCTTCATAGAACTCCGGCCGCATATCGCTCATGCTCAGGGTGAGATGGGCGAAGAACCGCTCCATGCTGCCTTCGAGCGGGCTGAAATCGCACTCCGTATGCACCAGCGGTGCAATTGAGTTCCAGGCGGATTCGTGGAGTTTCTGCTGCGCCATATTGACGCTGCCATCGGAGTTTTGGTGGATGTTGAGCATGATGCCCGCGTTCGGCAATCCGATGGGGCCAGCATTGAATACGGTGTAGGCCTCGTGTCCTTCCACAGCAGAATCGAATGCCGCCACGATGTCCGTGATTGGAGCATCGCTGCGGAAGAATCCCTTGATGGTAGCGTGAGGCATGAACACTCCGCCACCGATCATGCCGTACTGATACTCCAGCAAGCGATGGATTTCGATTTGGGCATCACACATCTGGCGAGATGGCCGCAGATACCACCCGTATCGGATGGACGGATTGGCTTCGATCGATTCAAATTGATTCATTCTTCATCCTGCTCAGGAACGTCGCCGATGGCATCGCCATAACGACATTAGTATCGCAGCAATTGACTATTCCCGGGCGCGATTTTGATAGCTGGAGCCAACTATTCGAACGGAGCAATCGCATGGCTATAAACGAGCGATTTCGACCTCAATATCACTTCACACCGCCGCAGAATTGGATGAACGATCCGAATGGACTGGTCCAGTGGCGAGGGCGGTATCACCTCTACTATCAACACAATCCGGGAGCAGCGGTTTGGGGCGATATGCATTGGGGACATGCAGCCTCTTCAGATCTCGTGTACTGGAAGCATCTGCCGATCGCGATTGCGCCGGATGAGGAATACGATCGAAGTGGCGTGTATTCCGGTATCGCCGTTCCTCGAGAGGATGAGGTGCTTTTCTTCTACACAGGTGTGAACGGCGAGCACGAACTTCCTTGCCTTGCGACAGCCTCCGACGAGATGCTACTGCAACCAACTAAAAGCGATCGCAATCCTCTATTCCACCCACCCTCCGATTTGGAGCTGCTCTTCTTCCGCGACCATGCGATCGTGGAATATGAGGGCAGCTGGTATCAGGTGATTGGTTCAGGGATCCGCGACAATGGTGGGAACTGTTTGTTGTACAAGTCAGATGATCTCGTGACCTGGGAATACATGCACCCACTCGTCGATCCGGCGCATATTGCCCACGAGCTCCCGGAAATCACCGGATGGGAATGCCCGGATTTCTTCCGACTCGGCGATACGTGGGTGCTGGTGGTATCGCACTGGAATCATGATCCAATCTGTGTCTGGGCATACACTGGCACCTTCGATGGTAATCAGTTCGTACCGGTTCACGGAGAACCCGTGGATGGTGGTGCGAGCTTCTATGCACCGCAGAGCTTCTCGGACGAATCGGGCCGCCGGATTCAAATCGGTTGGCTGCGCGAAACGCGTCCAGAAGCGCATCACGCCGCCGATGGATGGGCAGGTGCGATGACACTGCCACGGCACCTATTCATTCGGGAAGACGGCACCCTGGGGGCAAGACCAGTCGAGGATGTCATGAACCGGCTGACATTTCGTGATGTCGCCACTTCGGACGGCGAGGTCGTGGTCGGTTCAATTGACCCCACGAGTTGTGTTCTGCGAATGCCTGCGAGTCAGGATTTCGAGTTGGAACTACTACGATCTACCGATGGCGAAGAGATCACATCCATCATCGTTTCAAATGGCAAATTGCGCATAGACACAACCCGATCCTCCCTCAATGCGGAGATTCCCGGTGAGTTTGTGAATGCTCCAGTTGCTGGAGAGATTCTGATTTTCGTGGATCGATCAGTGATCGAAGTATTCGCCGATGGACACGCGCATGCTGTCCGCGTGTATCCGGAGCGGGACGATGCAATCGGGATTCGATTCCGCGGGGGAGGTGTCCAAATCAGCGAGTTTTCGGGCGTACACCGCGGATAAGGGCACTCTCCGCGGCTCACTTCGTTCGGCCGCCTTCGGCACCGTGGTGCTACGTCCAGCCAGCGGCTGCGCGGGCGGCCCAGCGTCCATCCAGCACGTGCACATCGATCGGGAAGCCAAAGCACTCACTAATCATCTCGCTGGTGATCATCTCGGAGGCAGGTCCGGCAGCGAGCACACGCCCTTCCTTCAACAGCATGACGTGGCTGGTGGAAGCCGGAAGTTCCTCCAGGTGATGACTCACCATCACCGTCGGGAGATCCGGCAAGCTCTGCGTGAGCTGATCGAATGAACCGAGCAATGCCTCGCGGGCGGGGAAGTCCAGACCCGTGGCGGGTTCATCCAGCAGCAGCAAATCTGGATCCTTGATTAATGCGCGGGCGATGCGGATTCGTTGTCGTTCGCCGTGGCTGAGATGGCCGATCTCCTCCTCCGCGAGGCGGAGGGCACCAATACGATCCAACATCTGTCTGGCGTGCGCATATTCCGCCTCGCCCCAGTCGTCCCAATGTGGCCACGTAGTGTTGCGCAAACCGGTAAGCACCGCTTCGACACCGTGGAGCCAATCCAGCATACGCAGCGTGGGATCAACCCGGGCGATGCGTTTACGCAGCTCGCGCAGATCGGTGCGTCCAAACATTTCCCCCAACAATTCCACGGTGCCTGTGGTGGGATGCCGCTCTGCCGAAAGAATACTGAGTAATGTTGTCTTGCCAGCGCCGTTGGGGCCAAGAATCGCCCAGTGTTCGCCGGAGTGAATCTTCCAATTCACATTGGAGAGAATGGCTTTCCCCTCCGGGGTACGGATCGAAATATCTGTAAGTACTGCGGTGGTTGCCACTATTTTCACCCAAAATTTTGACGCCTGTTTGGCACAAGAGCCAAACCAATATCGACTCAATCACAGCGTACGTGAACTTTTCGTTACTGGCGAGGTGTTTACATCGGGCCCCCACCTTTCGCGGTCAAATATTAAATGGAACTGTATTTTGTTGACATTATGAATCCGGCCGCCTAGCCTTACTTTCAGACAGTGGAAACCGGATACTCGCGTGGAGATTCCGCACCCATCTGTAGCCATGTTATGGAAAGGAAAATCGGCATGTCCAAATTTTCTCACAAGCATGTTTCTCGCCGTGGCGTACTCAAGGGTGCGGCGGCGACAGGACTCGGGCTTGGCGTAGCCAGCTCCGTGTACCTGCCGACCGCGTTCGGCCGTCAGGAATCCAGCAACGTTGTGTTCTGGACCACACACTCCGGTCTTGGCTTCGAAGCCATGCAGAAGATCGGTGAGGATTACAACGCTCTCGGTACCGGTCACACGGTCGAGATCGTTCAGCGACCACCTTCCACCTCGAATGAGACCGATTCCACCGCTCTCATCACCGCTGTACGCAGTGGCGAGGGTCCGGATGTGTACCTGCTCGACCGCTTCATCGTGGGTGAGCGCGCCGCTTCCGGTCTTCTGGAAAACATCACTCCACTCATGGAAGATGCCGGCGATAACACCGATCTCTCGGCCACCTACGCCGGCTTCGCCGCTGAGGAAGCCCAGTACGACGGTGGTATTTACGCCCTTCCGTTCGATACCGATCTCCGCGCGCTCTTCTACAACGTGAAGATGCTTGAGGAAGCCGGTGCCGATATGGCTGCCTGGGACAAGGCCAATGGCCCGATGACCTGGGATTCCATCTCCGAAATCCTGCTTTCGCTGGATGTGAAGGATTCCAATGGTGCCCTTACCCAGGCCGGCTTCGTGCCGTACTTCAGCCAGGGCTGGCACTACACCTATGGCTTCGCCTTCGGTGGCGATTTCTTCGACTACGAAAACTGCGTGGTCACACCGGATGCCGAGAAGAACCTCGCTGGCTACCAGTGGGCACAGGATTACTGCGAGGCCGCCGGCTTCCAGGAACTGTATGACTTCCGTCAGCCATCCTCCCGACCGGGTTCTGCCCCGACCGACAGCCCGTTCATTCAGGGCCGCCTGGGCGCCATGATCTCCGGTAACTGGGAGTTCGCCGGCTTCAAGGAGTACGCTCCGGATACCGAGTACG
>JAFAEA010000090.1 GCA_023424355.1 Chloroflexota bacterium
GATCAGCAGCATCGTGCACGAAATCCTCAGCGCTAATGCCGAAGAACGAGCCAATCAAGGCTCGCGTGAGCAGCTCGGCAGTCGAGCTGGTATCGATCATCCGAATCGGAGACTGCTCAATGCCGTCAGGACGCACCGGAGTGCGCATGGCCATGGTGCTGAGCGGCACATCCGGGGAAAGCCCCGAGACCACCGCAATCGATGGATCGATGTAGTGCGTATCGACCAGACGGGACGCTTCCGCCACGGAAATCAGCGCCACATCTCCCCGACCAACCTTATCGGCAGTGAGATTCGCCACCACTTCGAAGAGCACAGAGGTTTCCAGCCAACCCTCTCGGAGCGGTTTGGCCAGCATTCCGGTCATCAAATTGTCGTCAACAAACAGGGTCAATACAGATACCTTTAATACTTATGCAGGTTTACCAATATAGCGGGGGCAACTTCCCACGACCTTCAGATCTTCGGTGATCGCCTCGAGTTCCTGCAAAACCTGAGCGATATTGGCATCCTTGCGATGCCCTTCCAGATCGATCAGGAAATAATACTCACCCAGCAGATGCTTCGTAGGCCGGGTGATGATGTTCGTGAGCTGAACATTGGCCCGAGCGAGGGGACCAAGCGAAGTGTACAGGCTTCCGGGTAAATTCTTGTCCAACCGCATGGCGATGAAGGTCTTATCGGCACCGGTTGGTTCGGCATCATGATGCGCCAGCGCCATGAATCGGGTGCGATTGCTGGGAGCATCCTGGATATTGCGGGCCAGAATCTCGCCGCCATAGAGCTGTTGCGAGCGTTCCGGACCAATCCCCACATGCGTGGGATCTCCCTGCTCCACGACCATCTGGATAGCGCCGCTGGTGCTCATGGCAGCCACCCGCTCGGCATTTGGCAGATTGGCATTCAGCCACTTGCTGCACTGCGCCAGCGCCTGTGGATGCGAATGCACATGCGTTACCTGTGAGAGATCGGTGCCCTGCACACCTACCAGCACATGCTGAATGGCGACCTCGATTTCCGCGAACAGCTTGAGATCGGTATCGTGGATCAAAATATCAAGGCTCTGACTCACCGGTCCCTCAATCGAGTTCTCGACCGGTACCACCGCGAACTCGGCGCGTCCCTCCTCCACCGCTGCAACGGCGGCTGCGAAGTTCGGTACCTCGATTAGATCCTGATCACCGCCGGCAAATTCAATTGCAGCTTGCTCGCTATAGGTTCCGCGCGGTCCGAGAAACGCAGTTGTCATGCAGGTAGCCTCGCCTCATCAATCTCATGCATTCATTCTGGATATTGTACGTCGGGTCGGTACAATGCAAGCATGATGAGCACACGTAAACCTGCCCCAAAACGAAGAACTCCTGCCCAGCGACAAGAGCGCGCGAAGAAATCTCGACTCCCCGAGGTAACGCCGGATACACCGTGGCGACTCTTCATTGCCGTGCCGCTGCCACCGGAGGTGCGAGAGCAGATGACCGGCATCATCGAGCATCTCAAGACCACGGATATGCCCGCGCGTTGGACTGATCCCGCTAACGGGCACCTAACCCTGCACTTTCTCGGCGAAGTCGAGCCGGAGATGGCAGAGTTGCTCCGCATGGCCCTGAAGGCACCGATTGCACCACACACCCAATTCGATCTGCGCACGGCCGAACCGGGTGCATTTCCATCGCTCAAGCGTCCTCGCGTGCTGTGGCTTGGCTTGTGGGGTCCAGCGCATCGACTGGAAGCGATCTACAACGATCTCGGGGATTTCCTCGATGATTTCGGCATCGAGATCGAGGATGCGCCATTCCATCCACACATCACCCTTGGTCGATTACGGGATACGGAAGGCGTGAAGGTGGGTGAACTCCCATCTCAGGTGACGGACGCCTTCGCAGCGCTGCGGTTGAACGGACTGGCCGGCAATGGCCACCAGATCGCGTTCCCGGTCACCGAGATCCAGCTTGTGCGGAGTTACCTGGAGCAGGATGGTCCACGCTACGAAGTGCTCGAAACGTATGCGCTTGCCGAAGATGAAGGTTGACATTACCACCTGCTCATCGCTCATAGCTCACGCTTTTTTGGAATACCGGTCGACCAGCGAGCGGGATGAACATCTCCTCACCCTGCGCACGAATACACGCCACGCAGCCAATAAAATCGGGTTAGTCTGGCAATGCCTACTGATTCGGTCGGCTTTGACTGAATCGATCATTGATTAGCCTGAAAACCCCGGAGATCCCGATTTGACTTCCAGAATCCTCATCATTCAGACATTCCGCTGGGTAGCCATCGCCGAGGCGATCTCCTACCTGCTGCTCATCATCGGCATGGTGGGGAAGTACGGATTCGATCAGGAAGTCGGCGTCACGGTCATGGGACCCATTCATGGCTTCCTGTTCATCGCCTACGTGATCATGGTGTTTATTGTGTGGCCGCAGGTGAAGTGGTCGATAGGTCAGGTCGTCGTCGCCATTCTGATGAGTGCCATCCCGCTGGGCACACTCTGGGTAGAGCGCAAGATGCTCCCCGAAGAGCATGCCATCGCTTCCGAAGCATGAGATCCATTCGGATTTCGTGAAAAATATCACTTGTGCGTATCGCCCAAATTGCATTGTACTTTCCATCCGATTGGATACAATTCGGATCGTTGTGCACGGTCGCTCAATGTATTGGAGTGCTCCGTGATTCGGGCGCACTGATGCGCCGCAATGGAAGATCGGCACGATGATCGAGACGCGTATCGAAAAAGACCTGCTGGGCGAACTCGAAGTCCCGGCTGATGCCTACTACGGTGTACACACCCAACGAGCCCTCAACAATTTCCAGATCAGCTCCGGCAAACTCAATGACCATCCAGAGCTTATTCGCGGCCTGGTAATGGTGAAGAAAGCCTGTGCCCTCGCCAATCTCGAGAAACGAATTCTCCGCAAGGACATCGCGGATGCCATCATCAAGGCCTGCGATTTAATCCTCGAGGAAGGTCGCTGCATGGATCAGTTCCCGGAGGATGTTTTCCAGGGCGGTGCCGGCACCAGCACCAACATGAATGTGAACGAGGTGATCGCCAACCTCGCCCTGGAAACCATGGGCCTCGAGAAGGGCCGCTACGATGTGATCAATCCCAACGACCACGTCAACAAGAGCCAGTCCACCAACGATGCCTATCCGAGCGGATTCCGCATCGCTGTGTTTAACGAGGTCCAGCGCCTGCGCGAGGAGCTCGACAAGCTCGCCGATGCCTTCTGTGTGAAAGCCGATGAGTACGCCAACGTCCTGAAGATGGGCCGCACCCAGCTGCAGGATGCCGTGCCAATGACCGTTGGTCAGGAGTTCCGCGCGTATGCCGTGCTCATGCGGGAAGAGAATCATTATCTGGATCTGGTCGATCAGTTCCTGCTGGAAGTGAACCTCGGTGCTACCGCAATTGGTACCGGGTTGAACACTCCTCCCGGTTACCCGGAAGCGGCGGTGCGACATCTGGCGGACGTTTCCGGACTCGAGGTCGTTCCGGCCGAGAACCTGATCGAGGCCACCTCTGATACGGGTGCGTATGTTTCCACCCACGCTGCGGTGAAGCGCACCGCTTCCAAGCTGGGGATGATCTGCAACGATCTCCGCTTGCTCAGCTCCGGACCGCGCGCCGGTCTCAACGAAATCAACCTGCCGGAACGACAGGCAGGTTCCTCAATCATGCCGGCGAAGGTGAATCCGGTGATTCCAGAGGTGGTGAACCAGGTGTGCTTCAAGGTCATCGGCAACGATGTCACCATCACCATGGCCGCCGAAGCCGGTCAACTGCAGCTCAATGTGATGGAGCCGGTGATAGCACAGTGCCTGTTCGAATCGATCGACCTCATGTGCAATGCCGTCAGCACCCTGCGGGAACTCTGCGTCGAGGGCATCACAGTGAATGAAGAAGTTTGCCGCGATTACGTGATGAACTCCATCGGCATCGTCACCTACCTCAACGA
>JAFAEA010000248.1 GCA_023424355.1 Chloroflexota bacterium
TCTGGCGGGCGGCATTGCTGGCCGTGTTCAGTTCATCGATATCCATCTCGCGGAACTGCGGGGAGAGTGCAAGCGAATCCCATACGTTCCGCACTTCTGCCTTGCGGTTCGCCAAACGGTCCTGAGCGGCAAGCAAGGCCGAATACTCCTGCTGCAGGGCCCGGAGACCCGCCGAATCGTTCGCTTCGAGACCGAGTTTGGTAAAGATCTGATCACGCTCGGCAATTAGCGAATCCAGTGTTGGATGGAGCTGATCGTCGATTTGCACCTGAGCCGTGTCCCGCTCGGAAGTAGCCTGATGATGGCTGTCGATACGACGTTGGAGATCGGCCAGATGATTGCTGATTTCGCCCGAGTTGTAGCCAAGTTTGGTGAGCACTTCTGAAGCACGGTTTTCGAGCGTCGATGCGTCCGCCTTCATGCGATTACGGCGACCCTCGATTCCGCGCAAGGTGGCATCTGCAGCCTGCCAACGGCCCAGATTATCGGCCAACAGGCGGAGGCTTTCCTCCTTGAGATCGGGCGCCACGCCATATTTGGCAACAGCAGCTTCGCGGCGCTGCTCGGTGGCGGCATAGGCTTCTTCGAGTTCCTTGCGTTCCTGTTCCAGATCTTGCCAGCGGTCCGCTTTTTCCTGCTCCACGAGTGCGACCTTGAGTTCATCGCGGAGTTCACCAAGCAGATCGCGCACGTGGTGTGCGCGCCACATTTCCGGCTGGGGCAGGGGGAGTGCAGCATAGGTGGTCTCGAGTTCTGCTGCGATTTTCGGCGAGTTGCTAGAGGTGAATTTCCAGGCAAGCGCCATGAGGATGACACCCACGGCGGCAAGAATCCACCACAATGGATTGCCCATCAATGCGAGAATGATGCCATCCACAGCTACAAACAGTCCGGCGCCAATGCCGATCCATCGCGCCTTGCCGGAAATCTCTCGCTGTTCGGCTGCGTTCGGATACTGGAGCCGCGTTTGCAGCGTCTCCACACCTTGCCTGAGTGCATCCAGGTTTTCCGGAGGTGTCACGCCGCCCAGCCAGAGCTCGACTTCATCCTGCGCTGTGCGGCGAGAACGGATTGATTCGAACGTCGCAGCAATATCGGCAAAGTCGCGCATCCCTGCTGCATCGACGGACGCGATCTGCTCGTCGTCCAGATCGGCTGCTAGGCGTTTTTGATGTGTTGCTCGTTCGGTAACTGCGGCGGCAACATCTCGATCGGCCACAGCGAGGAGTTCCCGCAGTTCTGACTGTTGCTGCTCGAGTTTCTCGAGTGTGGCGAGGTCATCGGCCGGATTGCCAATATCGGCCAGACCTGCCTGATCGATCGTTGCTTGCCAGCGGTCCCGAATGCGGTTCGCTTCGGCGATTTTGCTTTGCTGCGCATTGATGCGTTCAGTCAGATCGGAGATGCGAGATTCCTCGTCGCCGGTGGCGGATCGAACTTCATTGGGGAACTGATCGATCTCGGCGGTGATATTTGCCTGATCAGCCAGTTGGCGCCGATATTCACGCGCGATTTCGATGGCATCCAGATCGCGTTCGGCTTCGATGGCGCGTTCCCGTCGTGACTGGAGCTGACTTCGTTCGGAAAGCGCTGCGAGATGGTTCTGTTGTGATGCTGCAGCCTGATTCAACGAATCGGCTGCGCTCCGCACTGCATTTGCTGCCTGTAACCGTGGCGGGATGCTGTTGGAGAATCCGAGTGACTCGGCGACCTGAGGCAAATCGAATCCGCCGCTGCTTTCGTTCAGGATCGCCTGGGCCAGCGGTTGATTCTCGCTGGCCAGAAGTTCGGGAAGACCGAGGGAATATCGGCCGCGATCGTCCAGCGGTGCAATCACCGGAGGTTCAATGGGCTGACCATCGCGATTGCGCTCGACTCGCCCGGCACTCGCTTCGATTTGCCAGGTGTCATCGCCCAGCGAAAGGCTCGCTGCGAGGTGGTGACCGCGCAGCGCACTCTGGTGCGGCCAGAGAATCGCCTGGATGGCTCGTGCTGTTGTGCTCTTACCGCTGGCATTCGGGCCAAACACAATCGTGATATCCGGGCTGAGATCGCTCAGGATGAAGCCCGGGGAAATACCCGGAGCCCGAAGGACACTGATTTCGCGGATCACCAGCGGTTGTCGATTGTCGTTGAACTGTTCGGTGGCGGTGGTCATTAATCAATCCCTCGTTGGCGCACCAGCGCATCGAGTGTCGCCCAGCTTTGGCGAAGGAGCAGGGTTTGGGCATCGGTGGCGGGAGTATCGTCCAGAATCGCGCCGAACACTCGTGCGTGGTTCACAGTCATCAGTTTTTGCTCGGTGGCGGTAAGGAGTCGCGATTGCGCATCGCTGAGCTCCTCGCCTGTTTCCAACGCATTGATGAGGCGGGCAAGCTCGCCGACAGGATCCGGCCGACCCAACAATGGTCCAAGTTCGATAGTCGGCGTGGCATCGATCTCGATGCCGCTCAGCGCGATGGTGACCTGGTTGTGTTCCAGAACCAGCAGACGTTCCAGTTCGTTAGCGGTGTCCTTCAATGCCGGATAGAGGCTGGTAGTTCCGGTGAGAACTGCCTCTACCAGCAAGGCGGAGGCAATGCTGCCATCGTTACGGGAGTCATCTGCCACCCGGACAAGGGCGGAGGCGACGATCGATTCCAGCGAATCGAGATCATCAGCGTCGCTGACATCAATCTCGATGGAGGCGAATTCGATACCCGCAACCGGAATCAGTTCGGCATCTCGCATATCGGTATCGATAAGCCATGCACCGTGACGACCCGTTTCTGTTGCTGAAATGGCAGATGCCGCCCCCGGTTCGATCACGAGTGCCTGTTCGCCGAACATCGCATCTGGCTGGACGCTGTTGGTGAGAATCCAGATGGAATCCGGCTGATCGATGTTTGCCAGAACGATCGGATTCTCGACAGGTGAATCGGAACTCTCAGCGAGTGTCCCCTCGATGATGTGAACTGCAAGGCCGTCAAGATCTTCCATGCTGGTCAAAAAGGGAGGATCCCAATCCAGCCTGGAATCGAGCCAGTGAACATCTGCATCCGGGGCGTGATGGCGAAGATTTGCGGGTCGGAACTCGCCACTGGCAATGGCGATTACGGGAATCCGTGCCTGGTTCAGCGTAGAGAGGCCATCCACCAACGGACCCCATGGCTCCAGCACCGAGGCGTGCTCCGCGAAGACGTCGCCACAGAGCAGTACGGCGTGTACCTCGTGCTGAATTGCTTGCTCAACAGCCTGAGTCCATGCGGTACGAGTAGAGAACCGACGAGGATCAGTGGCGATGTGGGGCGGTATTCCACCCGGTGATTGACCGAGTCGCAGGTGATTGACAGTGAGGAATCGCATGGGTGGGCCTTTCGCGGGTAGTAAAGAGCCGTACTCGATACGAAAACCCTAGTCTGAAAGGAGCCCATACGGCAACAGGATTATTCCTCGATTGAGGCCCTTTGGACCTCATCCAGATTGTCCAGAGCTTCTACCTCGCCGTCTTCGGCTCCCTTGCTGCGATGATCAAGTCGCTCTGGGGCAGTATCGTTTCGCATCATAGCAAAGAGCGTTGGGACATCCTCCTGCACCTGAAGGCGGACCCAGAAGAACTCGATCAGCACGCGCAAAATCGCGATAAACGGTACCGCCATGATTGCGCCCATGATGCCAAAGAGCTGGCTACCGGCGATGACACCGACGAACACCAGAATCGGGTGCACTTTCACTGCGCTACCTTGCAGATTAGGGGTGATGACATTGCCTTCGAGCTGGTTCATGCCAAGGTAAAGAGCACCCACGGCAAGTGCGATTTTCCAATCGATAGTGAGAGCGATCATGCCCGCCGGGATAAATGCGATCCAGGCACCGATGTACGGCAGAATTGCGGTGATGGCCTGTACCAGTGCCAAAACGAGTGCGTAGGGCACTCCGAGCGCGCTGAGGCCGATAAAGATCAGGAAGCCTTGCAGCGCCATCGATACCACCTGGGCACCAAGATAGCGGCTGAGGGAGAAGCCCAGGGTATCCCAAAGCACAATGGCATCCACACGATACTTTGGTGCCCACATGCGGACGTAGCTATCCTTGAACTTGGGGATATCTACCAGCATGTAAATGGCAACAAACAACACACCGAATGTGGTGATCGCCACATTTACCGTGGCACTCAGGGCGGTAACGACATTGTCCAGAATCGAGGTGATGATGGTTTGCGCCGAGTTGAGCAGCGTGGCCTGCGCATCCTCCAGTATCTGATCAGGGTTCTGATCGATCCATCCGCGTTCGTAGAGGGTGTTCAACCAACTGGTTGCATGCTCTGTGATCGTGGTGGTTGTGGCCGGGAGCGATTCAGCGAACTGGGTAATTTCGTCCATCAGGAACGGAATCGCCAAACCGATCATCAGCAACGTACCGCCAAATGCGGAAACCGTGACGATGATGATCGACCACTTTCGGGAAACGTACCGCTGCAGAAACCGCACCGGAAAGCTGAGGATGAGCGCAAGCGACGAACCCAGCAGGATGATGCTGGTAATGTTGGGCAGATTTCTGAAGAATAGAACCAGCAGGATGAACAACGCGAGGAGAATGATCAATCGCACGCGATGGCTGATGTAGATAGGTGTTGGCGCAACCCGTTGATCGGGATCGGGTTCCGGCTCCTTGCGCTCTGGAATCAGGTTTCGTACCCAGGTCCGTGCTTTTGCAAGCCCAGTTTCCTCGCCTTGCGGTTCTTCGCTCATGCTCATGTGGTGCCTGCTTGGTGTTGAAGCGACAGGGCCGCGATCTGGACTTCGCAGGCATTCCGCCCGGAAGATTGGTGATGATGGTAATTCTACTCGCTAATCGAATGTGAGGTTGGGGTAGGCGGCTCGAATCCGATCCGGGATCACCATTTCAATATCCGGATTGAATGCCTTGTGCACGTAGCGTTTCCACAGGAAGAGGATTCCGATGCCCAGCAACACTCCGCTGCCGATGAGCACTTCCGGCTGACCGATGGTTTGGGCCAGGTAGGAAATGAGCAAGGTGCTGAACGGCATCACACCGTTGAATGCCAGCGTGACCAGGCTCATCACTCGTCCTCGAAGCTCTTCCGGTGCTGTTTGCTGTAGACGTGTGGCCAGCTGGGTGTTGCCCATACTGAAGCTGAGACCAGAAATCATGATTCCCGGTACCGCCATCCACACACTGGATGAGAAGCCGAGCCACACTAAACCGATGCAGAGGCCAGTCATCGCGAATTTCATCCGCTTCTCGGCAGCGCGCTCCAGGCGGCTGCCTCGCAGCAGAATCATGGCACCAGTCAGCGATCCCGCCCCAAGCGCACTCAGCATGTAGCCGACCCAGGCGTCACTGCCGCCCAGCACATTGGTGGTAAAAAGCGGCATCAGTACCAGCAGGTTAGGGGAGACAAAGAAGCTCACCAGTGCCTGCAGCAGAATCAGACCGAAGGTGCCATCGTTCGCACGCACATACGACATCCCGTCGCGGAGCTGATCGAGCCCACTCGTCGTCTGCTTCTTGATTACGCGCTTCGGCACTACCTTGCCGAGCCCGATGAGCGTGAACATCGGAGCCAGCAAGGTCACGATATTCACCATGAACGCGCCTGCGAGGCCAATAATGCTGATGGCTGTGGCGGCAAGTGCCGGACCCACGATACGGGTGGCGTTGAAGCTGGCCGAGTTTAGCGCGATGGCCTGAGGCAAATCGCGTTTCGGAACCAGTTCGCTCACAAATGCCTGCTGTGCAGGGAGCTCGAATGCGGCAATCAGACCGGCGACGGCCGCGAGCACCAGAATGTGCCAGTACTCCAGTCGCTCGAAACCGATCAGGAACGCGTAAATGGCAGAGATCGCACCGAGGGCAGCGAGGGAGTAGATAACGATTTTGCGACGGTCAAACCGATCGGCAAGCACACCGCCATAGAGACTGAAGAGCAACATCGGAAGCGCTGAGACCACATTGATGGCACCGATGGCGAAGGCGGAAGTCG
>JAFAEA010000263.1 GCA_023424355.1 Chloroflexota bacterium
GAAAACCCACTGGAATCAAGGGAATTGCCTCCCGAAAGCGAGATGGATGAGCTCCGCACCCTCTATCGCGAGCTCGCCCGCACATTCCACCCGGATTTGGCCGAGGATACCAATGAGCACAGCTTCCGCCAGGAAGTGATGCTGCGCATCAACCACGCGTGGCATTTGCGAGATCTCAATGGTATGCGAGCCATTCGCCACGATGTACGCGATTTGCTCACCGGCAAGCAGGTGAGTGCCACCGCATACAAACTGGCCTGGTACCAACGCGAACTCACCGCTATGGAAGAGAAGTGTTCGGTATGCGCCGATCGCATTGCCGCGCTGCGAACCAGCAAAACCTTTGCGTTGTGGCATAACCCGACACTTGCCGGAACCGCCATCTCCCGCTATATTTCGCGATTGCGGAACGAGATTGAAGCGTTGCAGATGCGCCATGAATCCGCAATGGATGAGTTCCGCCTCGCCCTCGGTGCCTACGCAGCCTCCCGATAACCTCTCAAACTTCGGTATTTCCCGGAAAACACTTCGGTGCGCACTTCGGTGAAATAGTGCAATTCAGTATTGAAAAAGAAAAAGTAAAGTCATAGACTCCACACAAGGTTCATTGACATAGGAGCTTCATTGCACGCCCACTGAGTGGGGGAAGGAGCAATGATGGCCAAAATCCGCATTTTATCGAGGTTTTGCAGCCAGGGTGCGTCGGATTGGCCTGAAATCATGGAAGTGTACGGTCGTCATAACGAACCTGAGGGATCACTGTGAGGTGGTGCCTGTTTGTTCAATTGGTGAAATAAAGCAATTTAGGGACAGAAAGAATCTCTGATAGAAAAACTACTAGTGATTGGTTGTTGTTTTAGGCAGGAGTCGGGTCGCGGCCAGACAGAGATTGGGCCCCCGGGGGGTACCAGAGGGTATCGGAGAAGAACCATGAAAGCCATGAGCAGAAAAGACCGTTTAGTTCACCTCATAGCACTGATCGCACTCGTTGCGAATCTTTTTGCTCCACTCATCACCCTGGAAGATGTGTTCGCGCAGGATGCTGCGTTGGATGCCCAGGAAGCCACAGCCACCGCACAGGAAACTGAAGTTGTTTCGCCTCCAGATGCTGATTTGGATGGTGTTGCCGACGAGTTCGATAACTGTTTGGATGTACCCAACGCCGATCAGACTGATACGGATGGCGATGGCATCGGCGATGCCTGTGATCCGGTTAACGACCTGGATCCAGATGGCGATGGCATCTACACCGGCGCAGGCGATAACTGCCCCGATGTTGCCAACGCCGATCAGACCGACACGGATGGAGACGGCATCGGCGATGCCTGTGATCCGGTTAACGATCTGGATCTCGACGGCGATGGTGTGAACATCCCTCAGGATGCTTGCCCTGAAGTTGCACCAGTAACGGATGCAGATGGCGACGGTTGTGAAGACGCGCCCGTTGTTCCGGAACCGGTCATCACCAAGATCGCTCCACAGGATATGCAGTACTTTGTGGTGACCGATGCCACCTGCGTCGATACCAACACCCTCCGATTCCCGGGTATGCCGGAAACCACCTGGCAGATCGAGTACAAGATGACCGATCTGTACGGCACCGGAGTCTACTCCCTCACAGCCCGAATCCTCACTGCCGATACTGCCTGGCAGGATGATGGCTCCGTCATCGGCTGGAGTACAAATGTCGATTTCCCGGGTCTGCTGATTTGGAATACCCAGCTCAATCCATGCCCACCACCCGCAACCGAACCAGAGCCAGAGCTTCCGCAGGTTGCACCTGTGGATATTGCTGTTTCCGATGCCACCTGTGTTGATCCGGTTGCATTGACCTTTGATGGCATGCCAGCCAGCACCGATCAGATCACCTACGGACTCCTTGGCCCGAACGAAGCCGGCGCCTACACCGTCACCGCCACCATGACCGGCAACACCGCCTGGGGCGATGTTGGTAACTGGACCGTATGGGAAAATGGTGTAGCAACATACAACACCACTATTAATCCGTGCGATACCGCCGAGCCAGCAGTGGTGAACGTGGCACCGCAGGATCCAACCATTGGCGAAGCCAGCTGTGTGGATATCACCAACCCGACTGTGTTCGACGGCATGCCGAAGAGCACCGATCAGCTGACCTACGCGCTCACCGGCCCGGATGCCGATGGCAAGTACACCCTCACCGCCGCCCTCGTTGGTGATGTCGCCTGGGAAGCCGATGGCGTATTCGCCAACTGGACCGTCGATGCCGGGACCAACGTCGCCAGCTTCAACACCGCCATCGAGCCTTGCCCTGATCCTAACGACTCAATTGTCAAACTGGACGTTGAAGCCACATACAAAGTAGAGAAGATCACGCGTGTAGGCGAAGAGTACACACATGCACTCCCATTGCCTGGCGACATCATCTTGGTGACGCTGAAGATAACGAATCAGAGCGAAGGACCCGTCAGCAACATTAGCATGACCAATACTCCCGATATTGACGGAGAGTGGTCTTGCGAGCCCTCGCTCGATGGAGAGCTGGCTTCGAAGAATAGCATTCAATGCATCGGTCGATATGAGGTTGTGGATGCCGATTTCGAGCGCGGTATTGTCACATTCGATTTCGAGGTAACAGCTCAACCGGTAATGCAGTCCACAAGTCGTATGGCCTTGTCCAGGTCGGCTGAAGAACCCACACCTTTTGAAACGAGCCTCTCTGTTGAGATGGCCCCATTCGCAACACTTGGGTTGTATCCACCGGCTGACAATACTGATATTCGATATGCAGATGCCGTAACCGTGACCGTTGTAGGTCAATACCCAGGTGTTCCTTCGGCTTCTTGTCCAACAGCAAATAACGACAATGGCACTTTTGAAGGGATTACTGGCGAGGGAGACCACCCATCCAATCAGACAATTCCAGATGATCGTGCACCGTCACTTGGATGGAACGGTCAGGTTATTGTGACCTTCACCAATAACGTCCTGGTTGGTAACGGAGTGACCGGAAATAACGCCGCGGGCGGCGACCTAATGATTCTCGAAAGGGGATCTGCGGCAGAGCCCACACGGATTGAGATCTTGGGCACAAAGCCCAACGGAGATTCAACTGGATGGCTGTTGGTGGGTGAACTCAGCGGTAGTTCGAACGCAAACACTCAATATTTTGACATTGATCGACTCCTGAGTGGGAATCTGGTGGGATCCCAGTTCACGCAAGTGAGGCTTACTGACCTTGCAAAGGGCAACTACAATCCTTGTTCCGGTGGGGTACCAAACTATGCCGGAGCTGACATTGATGCTGTCTGGGCCATCAGCAGCTTCGCCACTCCAACCATAGTGCCGCCGACTCAGGAAGCATGTATCGCCGGCAAGCAGCAAAATCTGGTTTGGAATAATCCGGTCGATACGGACTCCATTGATTACACCGTGATCAATGAGACCAGGCCAAATCAAGCACCTGCGCCCGGTGACACAATCAGGGTCGAAGGTACGCTGAAGAAGTATGCATGGTCAGCGATGCCATCCGGATGGACGCTCCAAAATGGAGTTGCAATCTACCGAGTTACTTTGCAGAAAGAGCGATGTAAAGATACGACCATGCCGGTCGTTACGGTGCCCGCCGCCACTTGTATCGACAATGTCGGCAAGTACCAGATCACGTCGACCAATCCGGCCAACGGTGGCGTTATCGTTCAATCCATTACGCCGAATCCGGCATTGGGCAACACTCTGGTGACCGTGACTGCCAAGGTGCAGTCTGGATTTGGATGGCCATCGAATCTGAGCACAAGCGGTTTGCCAGGAAATCCGTCGTGGACGATTTCTGGCGATACAGCGACGTTGAAGTTCACAACTGCTGCCATCAGTCAGAATCCGTGTACTTATCCAGACGTCAAGATCGAGAAGATCGCAAATCCAACCTATCAGGTAACCACTGGTGATGAAGTTCAGTTCACGCTCAAGGTCTCCAATATCGGTACGGGCGATGCAACCAACGTGCAGGTTACTGACACGCTGAAGCCAACCGGGCTTACATGGCAGCTGGTGGCACCTGCGCCGAACGGGTGCTCGATTACCAATGGAGTCCTCACCTGTAACCTCGGCACAATTGCCGCTGGCACTTCCGTGCCGGATATCAAGGTGAAGGCAACCATACTCGCCTCAACCACCTGCGGAAACATTGTCAATACCGCCTCGGTGACCACCACTGGCGAGACACAGGATCGTCTGGCCAACAACACCAGCTCGGCGACGGTAAGTGTTGCCTGTGCGGGCGACAAGGTCGAAATCTGTCATGCCACAAGTTCGGGAACGAATCCGTACACATGGAATGAAGTTCCCAAGTCGCAGATTGCAGGCGGTGGCGGCCACGGAGCTCACGCGAATGATATTTGGCCATCGTTCACCTACAACGGAAACACCATTCCTGCCCAGGGTAATCAGGCGCTGCTAGACGAGCCCGGTTGTCTCCTGCCGATGCCAGTACCTCCGACACCCGTAGAGGCTGTCTGTCGCGACTTTGTTGTACAGGATCCTGAAATTACCCTGCCGACGGGCAGTCCGTATTTCACCTACACGGTTCAGCCGGCTTCCGGATGGGAACCTGGCGATACGGTATGGGTGCACATCAACACAATTGGCGGCATCCAGCTTCCTGCAACGTTCCCCACAGAGTGGACGGATGCCGGTTGGGTGAAGGTGAGCATCTCGGAAGCGAAGTTCAAAATTACCTTCGACGAGGTAGATTGCGAAACCTCCAGCTTCCCAACAGTAGCCGCAGCAGATGCTGTCTGTGTCCAGGGTGAGGCGGAGTCCGAGGTTACATACCTTGGTGGCACAG
>JAFAEA010000255.1 GCA_023424355.1 Chloroflexota bacterium
TCCTCGCCAAGCTGCGCGATTCTATGGCGCGGTTCCCGGCCACCGAGGAAGATCTGGATTCGCTCGATTTCGCGACTACCCAGCTGGGCGAACTGTTCATGCTGGTGATTGTGGGCGAGTTCAACGCGGGCAAATCGGCATTCATCAATGCCCTCGTTGGCGAGAATGTGATGCCAGAAGGTGTCACCCCCACCACAGCGGTGATCAATCTCCTGCGTCATGGAGACGAGATCACGGAGAAATTGCTGCCAGATGGCATCATCATGCGTACCTACCCCGCCGAGTTTCTGCGTGAAATCACGGTGGTGGATACCCCCGGTACCAATGCCATCATCCGCGAACACGAGGCGCTGACCCAGAGTTTTGTGCCACGTTCCGATCTGGTGCTGTTCGTCACCTCGGCAGACCGCCCCTTCACCGAGAGTGAACGGGAGTTCATGAGCGATATTCGGGAGTGGGGCAAGAAAATTGTCATCATCCTGAACAAGATCGATCTCATGCGGGATCAGCAGAGTCGCGATCAGGTGACCACCTTCGTGAAAGAGAAGGTGGAGGAGTTTCTCGGCTTCCGCCCGGAAGTGTTCCCGGTGAGCGCATTGCTGGCCCAGCAAGCCAAGGAGATTGATGAACGCAACCCGGCCGAGGGAGATCGCCTGTGGCAGCAAAGCCAATTCGAGCCGCTGGAAACCTATGTGGTGGAAACGCTCGATGAGGAAAGTCGTATTCGACTGAAGCTCCTCAATCCGCTGGGAGTTGCCGATCACCTCAGCGATCGCTATCTCAAACTCACTCAAGATCGGTTGAGCGTGATCGCCGAAGATCTCAAGACGATTGAGAATATCGAGCGACAACTCAGTCTCTATAAAGAAGACATGCGCAAGCAGTTCGAGTTCCACCTAACACGGGTTGAGAATGTGATTCACCGCATGAATCTGCGTGGCGATGAGTTCTTCGAAGAGACCATCCGGCTTGGTCGCGTGTTCGATCTCATGAATTCCGACCGCATAAAGGGCGAGTTCGCCACCAAGGTGATTGGCGACACCGAACGCGCAATCGACGAAACCATCGATGAACTCATCGACTGGATGGTGGAGCAGGATCTGCGCGTGTGGGAAGCCGTGAACGAGTATGTCGATCGTCGCCGCCTCAGCCAATACGCCGAGGAACTCATCGGCGATGTGGGTACACAATTCAAGTACGACCGCCGCTCCATGCTGGAAAGCGTGAGCAAGCGGGCACAGGAAGAAGTGGATCGGTATGATGCCGCCCGGCATGCACACGAGCTCAGCCTGAGCGTGCGCAATGCAGTGGCGACCGTTGCCGTCGCCGAAGCCGGCGCGGTTGGTCTCGGTGCACTCGTTGTTACTGCCGCCAGTACGGCCGCGGTTGATATCACCGGAATCCTCGCCGCGAGTGTACTCGCGGGTGTAGGTTTGTTTGTACTGCCGATTAAGCGGCGCAATGCCCGCAAGGAGTTTCACGAACGCAGCACGGAACTCGAAAAGCGGCTGATGGAAGTGATGAACGAGCAGTTCGAGAACGAACTGAACCGCTCCGTCGCCCGGATTGCAGATGCCATTTCGCCGTACACACGGTTCGTGCGCAGCTCGCAGGATAAGTATTCGGCGCTGGAAACCGAACTGGAAACCGTGCAGGGCGATCTCCGAGGTATTCGCCATGCAATCGGAGAAGAGAAGTAGTTTCTTTCAGGGCAATTTAGACTGAAGTCACGCCAATTTATCAGGTTTGAATATAAACAATGCGCATGGGACTTGACATCCTGTGGAGGCCTGTGTAGTATTACTTACGAAAGGTAACGGGGCTACGGTGTGTACCACTGCTCCAGCCCTGGACAACTATTCGTTCGTTTACGAAAAAGAGAAGGAAGAAAAACAATGGTTAACCTGAAGATCGATTCCAGCCACAGCACTGTCAACTTCGTCGTCAAGCACATGAAGTTCGCCAAGGTTCGCGGTAGCTTCGGCACCTTCGCCGGCGAGATCAACTTTGATGAAGCCAACGTTGCCAACAGCAGCGTGAACGCCACCATCGAAGCCGCCAGCGTGAGCACCGGCGATGCCAACCGCGATGGTCACCTCCAGAGCCCGGATTTCTTCGGCATTGAGAGCAACCCGAACTTCACCTTCGTTTCCACCAGCGTTGAGGGCAGCGGCGATGAGTTCGTAGTCAACGGCGATCTCACCATGAACGGCGTTACCAAGCCAGTCGCTCTCGAGACCGAGTTCAACGGCATGGGCGAGAGCCCAATGGGTTCCACCGTGTACTCCTTCAGCGCCGAGACCAAGGTGAACCGCAAGGATTTCAACATCAACTGGAACGCTCCGATCGAAGCCGGTGGATTCCTCGTCTCCGACGAAGTGAAGATCGAGATCGAAATCGAAGCCAACCCGGCCAGCTAATCTCCTCACCCCCCTGGTTGAAAACCGCCTCCGGACAACGATGTCCGGAGGCGGTTTCTATTTTTCGAGATTCGCAGTCCGCTACGCCCCGGACAGCACTTTCACCATGAGCAGACATGGATTAGCCGGATCCCACAGATCCGGGAACGCCATTTGCTCCATGAATCCAACGCTTTGGTAGAAGGCCCGGGTTTGGGCGTATTCCTTGCTCGGGTGCGAACTGGCAAGCGTTTTTACGCTGAGAAGGGCTACCCCCGCGAGTTCCTGTTCCAGCGCCCGGATCAACGAACGCCCGATTCCACGACGATGGTGGTGCGGATCCACCGCCATCCAGCTAATTTCCGCGCTGGTTTCGAACAGCCGTTCGTATGTGAGATACCCAACGACCTGGCCATCGCACTCAGCAACGAATCCACGATGGTTTCGCAGGTAGCCGGCGGCCTCCTCCAAGCCCTCTTCCAGCCCAAACCAGGCTGGGAGCGATCGATTGATGGCGAGACATGTATCAATATCAGATGAGGCAAGTGAACGAATGGTGATTGGCATGGCAACACTCCGGAGGTGATTTCCGACGGGATCAGATTCAGACGGTTGGCTGCCTATACAATCATTGGAGACATTCTATCCGCGAATACCAGGGAGTTTCCATGAACCTTGAACATCTGCGTACCGAGCTGCTGGGCCTGTTGAACAATGGATCGGCCTACGACGATCCCCGCGAGATTCTGGCGGATTTCCCGGAAGAAGCCATCAATGCCACGGCTCCGAATGTCACCTACTCCCCGTGGCAATTGCTGGAGCACATCCGGTTTTGTCAGCAGGAAATTTTGGAGACGATCGAAGCGGAGAATATGCCGGCCTATTCCTTCGACGATGATTTCTGGCCCGGAACAGGGGAGACTGCAACGCCCGAGCAGTGGAATTCCACGGTGGAGCAGTTCTTTGCGGATCGCGAGCGACTGATGGAAATGGCCCGCACGGCAGATCTGGAAGCACCTTGTCGGAACAGTCCCAAACACAGCATTCTGCACGCACTCATGAATATCGCCGCTCACAATCACTATCACTTCGGCGAGTTCGCAATCTTGCGCCAGGTGATGGGTACCTGGCCGGCCGATCACCAATAGGCCAGTTCGCTTGTGTACCATGTGGATACGATCCGCATTTCAGGAAAGTGGGCCAGCCATACTTAAGAACATCCTCACCGCAGCCATCGTTCTCCTTCTCGCCATTCCAGCGTCTGTAGCCGCGCAAACCGGCGACGCCAGTTGGCTGGAGAATCAGCCAGGATTGCAGACAGCAATCGGTCGCACGTGGATGGCACCGATTGTGACCATCGAAGAAAACACGCTCACAGAATTCAACGAGGAAGGCACTCCGGTTTCCGAAACGTCGTGGCGAGAAGAACCCTCCTCTACTCCCGAAGTTACTGAAGATGCCAAGTTCCAGACAATGAGCACGCTGGTCTTCGAATTCGATTCCGATGAAAACGCCGCCGATGCACTGGAAGCCTTCAATGAAGATCAGCTCGCACAGCTCCGTCGCGATCCCCGGGCGCCAGCCACCGAGACCTTCGATCTCGATCTGGGAGACAAGAGCTATGGTCACGAGGGCACGTACGAAGCGCTGCGAATGGATGGTGAAACAGATGAACTCGTAGTTGTGTATGCGCTGGTGCAGGATGCCAACTTCGTTTACCAGATCTTCGGCATCTTCCTTCCTGGCGATCACGTGGAGATCACCACGGGCATCATGGAAGACCTGATCGCAGCGGATACCGGCGACGACGATGCGGTATTCAATCCGAACGGCGGTTCCATCGGCGGTTTGTGGGAAAAGCTCAATGCAATTGAGATCTCCGGAACCGAGGGGTATGAGGTGTATGACCTCGAGATTTACCCGCTCTCCGATGAGGCAGTGCGGGGCGATTCCGTCGTGGTTCCGGCCATTGATATCGATCATCTGGAACGCGTGCCGGGCATCACCGGTAGTTGGCACAAGCAATACGGATCGCTCGATACTGGAACTCCACAGGCAACACCTGCCGGAGAATCGGCGCCGGAAGGAGTGTTCAACATCGAGCTCTGGGTGATGGAGTTCGAAAATCCCACCTCGGCGACTGCGGCAGCGTTTTCCTTCAATAACGAACTGATTGAACCACTGGGAGTCGTGAACGGTGGTGGCGGCAGCTTCGGCGAGGAGGGATCGCCTGCGATAACGATGGAGAATACCGGCTTCACGCAGGACCGATCGTTGCCCGAAGGCGATGCGGCGGTTGTGCTCTGGGTAGATGGCACCACGTTGTATGCCGCGCGAGTATATTCCAACGGAGAGGCGCCGACACCCATCGCACGGAATCTGGTGGAACAAATGGCCACCGCCGAGATCGACAGGAATGTGCCGGCGGATGACGCAGCGGGCACAGGCGGGTTGTGGCAACTATTCCCGCAGGATGGCGATGAACTGCTGCACGGGCTCACGCCGGTAACTATCGAATACCTGCAGCCACCTGCGGAATCGGATGCGACTCCGAAGGGCTAGAAGCTTCGCTTCACTACGTAACCTGAATACGTAATTTCTACGATGTACCGATTAAGTCTTCCCGGCAGGATAGGGACATACCGATTCAGGTGAATCGGGCAGATGGTTCTTATCAAACGGAGAAGTGACATGCGTAGTTTTTTGATTCGCGGTGTGTTGGTTTCGTTCTTTGCCATCACCGGCCTCTTTGGTAGCGCGCTCACGGTGGCTATCGATAGCGACGGATTCTCGGCGCAAACGAATTCGGCAGAAGCACGTTGGAGCACAAGAGAAGATTGCGAGTTCAGGTATGTGTCCGGAGTCTGCCCTGAGGTTGAACTCTGGAACGGCTATTGGAACTAGGCAAAAAGCGATCGTCATTGAGCGCGAGCATCCAATCTGCTCGCGCTCTTTGCGTTAGCAGACAACAGTTCATATACACATTCATCATCTCCATCCGTTAGAATGCGGGGGCGTTGAACGTATTCGGGAATCGAATCTGGATCCGATGGGAACCAATTGGGAACTCGAGGCGTTCAAGTGTTTGTGGATATGGCACACATCGTGCTTATCCGTAAAAGACGAAGTGGTATCGAGGGATACCCGTTATCCAGGGAGATGACACGTATGGTTCGGAAAATTGCAGCGTTGTTTGCGCTGGTACTCACTTTTAGTCTGGCTGCTATGCCAGTGGCTGCACAGGACATCGACACCGGTGATCTGGCCGAATACGGCCTCGAGAGCGGCTACCTCCGCATGTACATGGCCGATCCAAGTGCCGCTACTGCAAGCACCGACATGCTTGGCGTGATGGTTGCCGGTTTCCAGTTCGATTCCGAAGACACCGCTACTGATGCATTCGAAGATTTCACCTGCGGTTTCGCAAGTGGTTTCATGGGCGTTGAAGATGCCACCGATTGCGCTGGCCTCGAAGATGCTGGCTTCACTGTGAACGCAGATGTTGCCATCAACGAAGCCCCGGCCATCGAGATTCTCGGTGAGTCCGACATCAATGGCCCAACCCCAACCAACCTCCTGGCCATTCAGGATGGCGATCAGATCTTCATGCTCATCAACCTCGGTGATGACAGCGAAGGCGCCAACGATGACTTCGGTGGCTTCCTCGTTGACGCCGAGCCGAGTGATGCTGAAGTAGCCTTCTCCGAAGATGGCACCTCCACCGGTGGTTTCTTCGATCAGCTGCCACAGGATGGCGACCCGCTTCTTGAAGGCCTCATGCCAATGATGGACATGGACTTCATGGGCACCTCCTCCAGCACCCCAGCCAGCTAAATCAGGTTCTACCTGATACGCAGGTTGTAGATAGAGAGCCCGTCTGGCACTCAGACGGGCTCTCATCTTGAAATCCTCACGAAAGGATCAAGAATGAAGAAGATTCTCGCAACACTTGCACTCCTGCTCACCTTTGGTCTCTCCTTCTCCGGCGTGGCCGCGCAGGATGGTGTGGAAGCACCGGATGTAGACGGCATGGAGATGGATGTCGAAGGCGCTGAGTACGCCTACGGCCGTACCTACTCCGTCGATTTCGAAGCCCTCATGTCCACCCCGGATGTTGATATGGCTTCACTCGATACCTCCGCCATGATGCGCTCCATCAGCATTCAGGGTGTGCAGTTCGATAGCGAAGACAACGCCAACAAGTACATCGAGGATTCCAAGGCATCCATCGATGAGGCCATGAATGGCGATGAAGCGCTCGAAGGCATGGAAGACCTCACCGTCACCGAGCTGGAAGGCTTCGATAAGGACGGCCTGTTGGTCACCATGGGTATGCCAGATCTGGAAGCCGGCATGGTAATGATTGTGTTCGTCGATGGTGATCAGGTGTACCAGATCACGGCCATCGATGGCACCGTTGAAGATGCCCAGACCAAGGCTGAAGAAGTGACCCAGTACGTGATCGATGCAGAAATCGAGAACGAAGAAGTCACCTTCAGTGAAGATGGCACCAGCACCGGTGGTGTGTTCGATCGCATGCCAGCCGCTGGCGATGAGATCGTTGGCGATCTCACCGGCGTGATGGACATGGAAGTTCTCGCCCCAGGCGCTGAGTAGTTCCATTCGGGCATTACTAAAAGCATGTTCACAAAAACACCCCTGATCTCTCGAGGATCAGGGGTGTTTTGCTTCAGGAGAAAGCTAACTATGAAACGAATACTTCTCACACTCACGTTGATTCTCGCATTCGGCGCGTCTGGTGCCGTAGCTCAGGATCTTACCGAGGTCTCCGGGTTGGAATCTTCGTACGGAAGAATCTACTCCGATGGATCCAGCAATAGCTCGGTCGCGGTGGCAGTTTCCGCCGAAGAAGGCAGCACTCCATCAAGCGAAGGTATGGAAGGTGAGGCCGAGTACAAGGGCGTAGAAATCATTGGTGTGACGTTCGATTCCGAGGATTCTGCCAAGGCATTCCTCGAAGAAATGCGCACCGGAATCGATTCATCGGCAGAATCTGCCGATGAATCTGCCAACGCCGAGGTCAAGGATCTTGATATCGACAAGGATGGATTCTTTGCTGTAATGCACGTTGAGAACACCGGCGAAAACGCTGTGGCGCTCTTTGTAGATGGCAATACCCTTTTCCTGGTTGATGTCACGCATCCGGATCGGGAAGAAGCAACGAAGTTGACGAACGATATTGTTGCGTACATCGTCGATGCCGAGGCAAGCGATAGCGAGGTCACCCTGAATGCGGATGGCACATCCACCGGCGGCGTGTTCGATCGCATGCCAGCCAGTGGCGATGATGCCGTTGGCGGTTTGGAAATCGTTGAGGATTACGACGTTCTGGCAGAGTAACCTGCAAAACACCTGATATCCAAAAGTGCGGCTGTTGTTCCCAACATGAGAACAACGGCTGCACTGGTTTTCCGTATACTTGCGGGGTGCAATCCTGCACATTTGCTCCGAAAGGCACCGCAATTGAAACCACTCACTCTGCTGATTTCTCTCGTTGTGCTCCTCTTCTCCCCAGCCATTACTCATGCGCAAACACCTGCAGCAATCGAAGGACTCGAGTTCATTCTCGAACGGCAATATGCCTCCGATACCGAGGGCGCGCTCGATCCGGATTCCGAAGGCGTCTACCTCGTAAGTGCACGCGTCTACCAGTTCGATGCTGCTGAGAATGCCGATTCCACCTGGGAGACCCTCGTGGCCGCTGAATCCGTAGCTGCCGATATCCCGGAAGACGATGACTCTGTCAGCTATGAATCCACGGAACTGGAGGATGTTGGCGATCGCGCCACCGTGCTCAGCCTGAGTGCCGAATTGGATGGCGGCCGTGTGGGTGCGTTCCGCACCATCATCATCCAGACCGATGCCACCATCGTGACAGTGACCGCCATTGCCGGATCGAGCGATGCCGCGCTCATCGCCGATGACATCGGCATTGCTATGAGCGAGCGCGAAGCTGGAGATGATGACACGAATTACGATGGCATGGGTGGTTCCACCGGAGGCGGATGGGAAATATTCCTCCCGGCCGATGCGGAAGAACTCGGTGGCTTGCAGGCTTATGCCGATAAGGAAACCCGGCCAGCATAAAGGTTACCGGGTACAATACGAATCGTAAGCAAGTTCGCTCGCGGAAGCATCGCGGGCAACACGGGCCCAGCCCGCAGGAAAATGCCCGCCAACGATGACCGGGCAGGAAAGGTAACGGATATTTCCATGACAGAAGGCTCGAAGGTATCCACCGAGCAAGTGCAGCAGGTGCTCGGTTCGGTAAAAGAGCCCGCCACAGGCCGTAGCCTGGCCGATTTGAAGCTGGTGACCGATCTCGCTGTAGAAAATGGCAATGTGCGCATCAATATCGATTCGCTCAGCCCAATCACAACGCACAAGCAGAAGCTGGAGCGTGATATCCGCGCCGCACTGGATACCCTCGGTGGTATCGGCAACGTGGTGGTGGATATGCGCACCAAGGTTCGCCCAAGCGGTAGCGGCCGCAGCGATGCCCAGCCGATTCCCGGTGTGCGCAATGTTATCGCCGTGGCTTCCGGTAAGGGTGGCGTTGGCAAGAGCACCGTGGCGGTGAACCTCGCCGTGAGCCTCGCCAAAGCTGGTGCCAAGGTTGGTTTGCTGGATGCCGATGTGTATGGTCCCAGCATGCCGCTGATGATGGGTGTGAATGAGCGCCCATTGATGCGCGATAACAAGATCGTGCCACTGCAGGCCCACGGCGTGAAGGTGATGAGTATCGGATTCATTCTGGATCCGGAAAAGGCACTCATCTGGCGTGGACCGCTGGTGGCCCAGCTCATCAATCAGTTCCTCAACGATGTGCTCTGGGAAGATCTCGATTACCTCGTGCTCGATCTGCCGCCGGGAACCGGCGATGTGCAGCTCACCCTGGTGCAGAAGATCCCCATCTCTGGCGCAGTCATTGTCACCACACCGCAGGAAGTGGCCTTGGCCGATGCGGTGAAGGGCCTGAAGATGTTCCAGGAAGTGAAAACCCCGATTCTTGGAATCGTGGAGAACATGAGCTGGTTCCAGCCACCGGGACACGACGAGAAGTACCACATCTTCGGCGAAGGTGGAGGTCAGAAAACCTCGGACGAGAACGATGTGGAATTGCTGGCGCAGATTCCGATCGAAATGCAGCTCCGTGAGGGTGGCGATGCAGGTCAGCCAATGAGCCTGACCGAGCCGAACTCCCTCACCGCGCGGGAGTTCATGACGCTCGCCGAGCGCGTGGCAGTTCAGTTGGCGAATCAGGCGCTGGCCAAGCCACGCAAGCCAACCATCATGCTGAAGAGCGTATAGGTTTTCTTTACGGCATAAACATAAACCCGGACCAATGGGCCGGGTTTTGTGCGTACGGTATCAATTTGGCAAACCGACTCGTAGGCCCCGGGGTTAATCCCCGGGCGGAGGAACCATTTCGGATTGGCAGGTTTATGCGATCCGGGATCGGTTCCCGGAACCCGCGCGTAATGGATCGCTTCGCTGTGAAGCTATGCCTCATCCGCCTCCGGCAGCGCGGGCGTACGTCGGGGTTGCGTGGCGGCAGAATTGTCCGATCCGAAATTGGTCATTCAAACCGCGGATAAACCGCGGTGCTACGCACATTCATGACTCGAATATCACCCATTCTTGCGGATCTTCGGATCCATGTAATCCCGCACGGCATCGCCGAACATGTTGATGCACAACACGATCACGGCCAGTGCGAGGCCGGGGTAGAGAACGGTCCATGGTGCGAGTTCCATGCTGGAGCGGTTTTCGCTCAGCATCGAGCCGAGGCTCGGGGTTGGCGGAACGGCTCCCAGTCCCAGGTAGCTGAGTGCGGCTTCCATGGTGATGGCGCCACTCATGCTCAGGGCCAACTGCACCAGAATCGGGGCGGCAACATTAGGCAACACATGCTTGCGCAGAATCATCCAGGTGTTGGCACCACCCGCTTCGGCGGCGTGGACATACTCGATATTCTTCACCGATAGCGTGGAACCTCGAACCAGTCGCGCGAAAATCGGGGTTTGTACCAGCGCGATCGCGAACACGATGCTGGTGAAACCCGCGCCAATGATCGAGACAATCAGAATCGCCAGCACGATACTCGGGAAACTGAAGAGCACATCCATCAACCGCATGGTGATGTACTCCTGCCAACCACCGAGGTACCCGGCGACCAGACCAATGAGGGTGCCGATGGCAGCGGCGCAGAGCACGGCCACCACACCAACCGCCAGCGAGATGCGGGTGCCAAACAGAATGCGCGAGAAAACATCGCGACCAAACATATCGGTGCCCATCAAGCCGCTTTCGCCCGGGGACATCAGTCGACTGGCGGGCGCCATCTTCTCCGGATCGCCAAGGTTCAACCAGGGCGCCATAAGAGCGGCGGCGAACATGAGCAAGAGAATCACGCCTGAAACGGCGGCGACTTTGTTCTTCGAGATCGCGCGTTTAAAGGATCGCGATCGGCTGATTTCAGGAGCCATCGGCAATGCAGCAGCTTCGCTCATGACGACTTCCCTCCCACACGAATCCGCGGATCGACAAAGCCGTACACCACATCCGTCACCATATTCATGAACACAAACGCACCGGCAATGAACATGACGGTTCCTTGCACCAGCGGATAATCACGCTGATTTACGGCATCGAGCGCCAGGCGTCCGATTCCCGGAATGGCAAACACCTGCTCGATAATCACCGTGCCGCCGAGCATGTACCCGGTTTGAATACCGACCACGGTAATCACCGGGATCAATGAGTTGCGCAGGGCGTGTCCGAGTACAACCGATTTCTGCTGCAACCCCTTGGCGCGGGCGACCGTGAGGTATTCCTTACTGAGTTCTTCCAGCATCGAGCTACGCATCATGCGCATGATGCTGGCAGCCAGCAGCGCACCAAGCGAAATCGTGGGCATGATGAGCGATTTGAGATTCGGCCAAATGCCATCACCAATCGGCACAAAACCGGTGGTGGGCAATATCTTCCATTGAGTGCTGACCAACAACACCAGCAAGGTGGCGATGAGGAAGTTCGGCACGCTGAGGCCGACCAGTGCCACGAGTCGCAGCACCGTATCTGGCCAGCGACCGCGATACAGGGCCGCGGCGATTCCGGCAGGAATCGCGAGCACCAGTGAGGTGATGGTTGCCAGCACGGCGAGTTCCAGGGTCACTGGCAGGCGGGAGAGGATTTCGCCCGCAACGGGCTTGCCACTCTTCAGTGAAGTGCCGAAGTCCCCGGTCACCACATTGCCCAGCCACTTCACGTATTGCACCGGCACTGGCTGATCGAGCCCGTAGCTGGATACGATCTGCTGGCGTTGTTCCGGCGAAATATCCTGCCCAACACCCAGCAACACATCCACATAGCTCCCTGGAATAAGGTGCATGGCACCAAAAACCAGAATCGACATGCCAAGCAGGGTCGGCAGGAAGATGGTGATCATTCTTCTGGCGAGAAACGAAAACATAGAAACTCTGACTTACTTGTATCGGACACCCAAACGGGAGCACACAATGTGTGCTCCCGCAGGATACTCTATCGAAATTATCCGCCGACAGTTACTTCCGGCAGGGTCATCCAGGTTTGCGAGGAGGATGGCGCGAAGCCTTCGACTCCGGCTGCGGTGGCGAAGTGACCGGTGCGGGTGGAGATGAAGATGAGCGGAGCCGCCTCCGCAATCAACTTCTCGGCCTCCTGGTACACCGGCAGGCGCTCTTCGAACGTCGCGAGGCCGCGGCCTTCCTTGAGCAACTCATCGATGGCTTCATCGCTGAACTGGAAGGCATTCACCGAACCACCAGTGGTGATAGCGGCGAACAGGGCGCGATCCGGATCGTTGCCGGAACCGTTGAAGCTGACGAAGCTCTGGAAATCGCGCTCGACCCACTTGTCGATGAAGGTGCCCCACTCTACCTGATCGAGTTCGGCGGTGACACCGATTTCCTTGAGCTGATCCTGAATCATGAGGGCGATGTTCACGAACTCGGTGCGATCAGCACCAACAGTAATGCTGAAAGTGAGATCGGTAGCACCGGCCTCTTCCAGCAGCGCCTTGGCGGCATCGCGATCGACGGTGTAGTTCGGCAGATCCTCAATGGCCGTGGCCCAATCGCCGAGGGTTGGCGGGATTGGTCCGGAAACCTGACCGGCACCGAAGAACACGCCATCGATGATGGCCTGGCGATCGATGGCGAGGCTGAGTGCCTGACGCACCTTCACGTCATCGAACGGAGCCACGGCGCAGTTGAGACCGAGCAGGTAGTAATCGGTGGTGTCCTGCTCCAATACGGTGACATTCGAATCGGCCTTGGCGGTATCGATGATCACCGGATCGACCATGGTGGTGAGTCCGATTTCGCCGGTACGCACGGCCGCGAGGCGAGCGCTTTCCTCCGGCATGATGTTGTAGCGCAAATTCGGGGTTACCGGCTGACCTTCTCGCCAATAGCCATCGTGAGCGGCGAGTGTGGTTTGCGTATCCTTCACGCTCTCGACGATCTTATAGGCACCGGTACCGATCATTTCGGTCATGAAATCGGTATCAGGCGAGTTCGGGAGAATGGAGGCATAACCGGCGGTCAGCACCGAGAGGAACGGGCCGAAGCTCTCCTTCAGGGTGATGGTGACAGTGAGGTCATCGGTAGCTTCCACCGATTCCACCGGCTCGAACTGGCTGGCCCAAACGCTTCCGGCATCCGGATCCATGAGTCGTTCGAAGCTGAACTTCACATCGGCAGCAGTCATGGCAGCACCGTTGTGGAAGGTGACACCCTCGCGCAGCTTGAACACAAAGGTGGTATCGTCCGGCTGTTCCCAGCTTTCGGCCAAAATCGGCACCGGCTGACCATCGTCATCAAAGATGATGAGGTTCTCGTACACGGCGGCCATCAGCTCGAAGCTGGAGCTCGCAGTGACCATGGCGGGATCCCATCCCACGGCTTCCTCACCCTTACCGATGATGATGGTATCGGCCTCCTGAGCCAAAATGCGGCTCGGCAGGGTGCAGAAGCTTCCCACGGCGGCCGCTGCGGCGGTGGATTGCAGAAGTGCGCGACGATTAACGGATTGCTTGAACATGGTGCAGATCCTTTCGATGACTTCCGATACAAAATGTTGTATTCGGCATAAATCCTGCCCACCATCTTGCGCTATTCAGGCACCGAAGGCAAGTACCCAGAGCACGCATTGCCGGGTTTTCCCTGATGAAAATCCGGTTTGCGAGGACTATCGTAGAAACAGGAAATGAATACGGATTGCACACGCGAAAGGAGTCGTCATGAACACGCAGCAACCACTCGAACGACCGGCCGTGATGGAAGATCTTTCCGAGACGCAAATGAAGGAGCTCGAATTCCAGGCATCGGAATACGATGAGGAACAGTTCCTTGATCTTGGTGAAACCTATGGTTGGGATCGCGACACGGTGAAAGCCGTGTGGGACTGGTTCGAAGTTCAGAACAATTACCCACTGGAAGACTGATCTCCGGTTTTCCACCATCTCCCCACCAACACCCCGGCAGAATTCTGCCGGGGTGTTGGTGTTAAATGGGTAATTTCTGCCGATGCTATGGTCTCTCCCTATCCGTAATCTGCAATTGAGCAGCCTCTTTGCTGGCTGCCCTGCGTGCCTGGAGGAGAGAGCACCGTGGATGAATCGACACACAAACTAAGCCGACGATCACTGATCGCCGGAGCAATCGGTGGTGCTGCCATGCTGACGGTGAGTACTCGCCCGATGGGTGCCCAATCGATCGACTATTCGCTTTACGATGCCGAAGGTCTCGTTCGACAGATTCGCGAATCTACAGAACCACAGTTTGCATTCGACGCGCTTACGGAAGTGTTCGCGCGCTCAGGAATCGCGGTCTTTGATGATGAGATCACGGCCATGCTGGTTCCGCCTAAGGCAGAGCCGAGTCCACTGGCGTTTACTACCAGTCAGGTGCAATCCATGCTTGAGGAGCTGCAAGCAGGTGCGTATCGACCTGCTGGGGAATGGAACGCATTCGGACCGGAATCCACCGAAGCTGGTGATGCACTCCCCTCCTTTTCCGATCTCTATGCAGGTTACGGCTGGATGGGTACCACCCCTGGTGCCGATTTCGTGCGGCAACTGATCTGGGAGATGCCTATTGGCCAAGGATCGATGGCTTCAGCCGGACTCCCCGCACCTCGAGCCGCGACCGCGGTAATGAGCGGCGAGATTCTCGCAGGCCTGCAGAGTCAGTTGGGGTCGCTACCCACATCGATTCCCGGGTTGCCGGATATCCCGAGCATCCCCGGATTGCCCAATCTGCCGCCGTTGCAGAAGATTTACGAACTCCCACCCCTGCCCGAACTCAATGGTGCGGCATGTGCAAATGTGCGAGATTTCGTGACCTCCATTATTCAGCGGGTACTCTCGGTGTTGGAAAATACCCGCGATGTGGTGACGATTCCGCTTCTGGATCAGATTTTCTCCGGAGTGCTGGGAGCGATCGATTTCGGACTAAAGATCATCGTACGAGCCATCGATATCGTGATCGAACCGGCAATGGCGGTACTGAAATCTGTTGCAGCCGCAATCGCGATTGCCTCCTCAATTCTGGGCACCGTCACACCATGGACAATCTCCGCCTCCGCGAATCCGGGGATGACACGTTTGGGCGTTGGCCCGGCCGAGGTGATCTCCGGCGTGGTGGATATTTCCGCCGGTGGTGCGGATGACATCCCCTGGCCTCCGGTGATCACTGGCTGCGCCAGCACGCTCGGTTTGCAGGTGCCCAAACGTACATCAGCCGGGACCGAGATCCATGTGGAGATTCAGAATCCTGCTGAGAAGGTGCTAGTGGAACTGGGCCAGGAGCCTCGAATCCTGGATAATGCCGGCACACTGGCTCTCACCTACGTCACCACCAACGAACCGCAAGGCGCAATCGACCGGGGCGATGAGGAGATCGGGGTGGTGTACATCACAACCACCATTGATCGGGATGATCTGCGCGCATTTAGTCAGCAACTGATTGATCTGATGCTGGCGGAGCTGCCGAAGATCATCGCAGATATCATGCGCAATCTCACCATGCCGGTGATCAATCAACTGCGTGAGAATATCTTGCGGCTCACCATCGCTCAGGCAACCACGCGGATCTATGTGACCTATCACCGCGAGCACTGCCTGGACGGCGAGTTCATGGTGATGAACATGACCACGTTCCTGACTGCTCATACGCCCCAGGTGATCGGCACATCCGGCAGAATCCGATGGCATTTCAATAGAGATGGCGCTTGTTCCATGATCTGGGAGGGCGTGAAAGCCGTATTCAATCATGGCGGCAAATCAAGCTATTTCGGGATCGCGGAAGGGACATTCACCGTGGAGAAAGGCATGGTGAACATTGCGTTCACCAGCTCCAATGCTCGTGAAGTAGCGACGCATCCGGATCACGACGAGACGACGTTCTATCTGGACGCTCCCTGGCTTACCACCGAATTCGGCAATTGGAGCATCGCCTGTGGTGACACCATCTATCTGGGACACACCGCCCAGCGATATGTAATGTGGTTGGGGCCAGTGGTGACGTAACCGGGCACGCAATAGACCGGCATGTGCCGATGATTTCATCTGGCTGCCGGTCTACGCTCCTGAAACTGAATTTTCTGTCACACACATACCTGCGTGTGAGCCATCACCGAAATCGCTTTGGGCGATGCGGTGGAAACAAGGCCATTCGAGGGCGTCTATACGCATACCCTCCTTGCTACGGATTCCGATTGACCCATATACATCTTGTGACGAGCGACGGTATTTCAGTTGGCATCGTGCCAGGTGACAGTCTGGGCATGCGCCGCGTGAACAAATACTCCGTGCCCAATTAAATCGGGTGTGGTCGGTATCCCAACTCGATGACGCACATCGCGTCCTCAATCTTCCCGCCGGATCCGGATGGAGCAAGTGCCTGCAGCAGGTCGTGATATCCCGAGGTAGTTAGCGCGGAGGGTACGGAGTTCTTGCTATTCGATTCATGCTATTGAGGCTTATGCCTCTCGTCGGCTCCGATTTCGGTGCCGAACCTTTCCGTGCTGAATCGCTGCGAGATTACTCTCTGGTTCCCGTAACTCACAGGTGTTTTCTATGACGACCTGTGCGGTAACCCATTACCCATACCGCGATGGAATATCCGTTGCGGCTGGCATTGCCGGGCATCTGATTCCCGACGCGCCTAATGGTGAAAATAATCACCGGAAGAACGTTTACCGATATCCTGCCGATCTCCAACAGCTCCTGATGCTATTGACCGAGTTCTGGTTGCCCTTCCCGGGCGGTGCAGGTTCGGTTCATCTCTTCGTACCCCCATCCTAGAGATGAGGGCACGAAATGTCAATAGGTTTTCGGGAAATTGTGCAAAGTCTACAGAAGTGATTTCTAATCGCCCGAAAGTCGATTCCACACCCATCGGCTGGCGTGAGCCATACGATCGGTGGTTTCGGCAGAATCGTCCTGTTTTTTGCTCATGAACGTAATGATGTAGTTCAGGTTTGGCGAGTACACTATGCCCACATCGGCCTTTACGCCTCGCAAACTTCCGGTTTTGTGGGCGGTTTCGATGTTCTTATCCACCGGCAATCGGCCTGGAATAACGGTGTTGAAATTCTGGTCCTTGAGGATCTTGATGATCCCGGCCCGACTCTCCTCCGAAAGCCCCTGTCCTTCGTGGATCAGGCGCATGAGCTTGCCCATATCGCGCGGGGAGCTGACATCGTTTCGGCTATCGGCCGCGTAGGCGAGACAATCGTCGCTTGATTTGTAGTTCTTGAGATGCTCCTTGAGCGTCTCGTAAGTCACGCTCTCATCGGCAGGATCCATATCGGCGAGAGCGCAGAACATCTCGCGGATGGTCATTGGGATGAAGGTGTTATTTAGGCCCAGTTCCTTGAGGCGGCTGGCCATCGCTTCCTTAGTGATGCGTTCGTAGAGCAGATCGGTAGCCCAATTATCGGACACGATGATCATCAACTCCGCGAGATCGCGGATGGTTGGCTGCAGCCCTTCGTCCAGATCCTGCAACACTCCGCTGCCGGGAACGCGATTGTCGTGGGAAAGAGTGACCCGCTCCTGCAGATCGATCTTGCCCTCTTCCGCCTGACGATAGAGCTCGTAAAGAAGCGGCGTCTTCAGGGTTGAGGCTGTCGGATACAGATCGTCGGCGTTGTATTCCAGCACGAGATCGGTATCGAGATGATCCACAAACACGCCCACGGGTCCACCGAGTCCGGTGAAGAAGGTGTCCATGGATTCAGTGAATTCCTGTTGGGTAATCGACATTTGTTTCATCGTCTTTCTAGCGAGTGAGTTTTGGATCGAGCACATCGCGCAATCCATCTCCGAGCATGTTCACACCAAGCACGAAAATGGCAATAGCCATACCGGGGAACACGGTAATCCAGGGAGCCTGATACATGTACATGCGACCAGTACTCAAAATGGCACCCCATTCAGGGGACGGAGGTTGCGCGCCAAGGCCGATAAAGCTCAGGCCGGCACCCGTAAGAAGGGCTCCTCCAAAGCGCATGCTGCTGAGAATGATGAGTGGCGCCACCACATTCGGCAGAATGTGCCGCAGCATGATGCGTCCACTCTGCACACCCACCGATCTCGCTGCCTCTACATAGAGTTCCTGCCGGGCAGAAAGCACGGAACCACGAACAATGCGGGCATACGCCGGAATCGAGAGGAATCCGAGCGAGATGATGACGGTGTTGAGGCTGGGACCAAGAATTGCCACCACAGCAATGACGAAGAGGATATCCGGAAAGCTCAACCAGATCTCCAGGAGTCTGCTGAGCACGGTATCTACGATTCCTCCGTAATATCCACAGATCAGGCCGAGAAGAATCCCTCCGATAAAGGCAACCGCCACCGAAACAATACCGATCTGCACCGCGATGCGACCGCCGTAAAGAATGCGGCTGAAGATATCGCGCCCGAATTCATCTGTACCAAACCAGTACGTGCTGTTTGGGGAAATGAATCGATCTGGTGTGTTCACGAGAATCGGATCGTTCGGCGCGATGAGTGGACCGAAAATGGCGATGAACACCAGCACCAGCACCAGCACGGTGCCAACGATGCACATCCAACTGTTCTTGAAACGATGCCAATACATTTGGCGCGGTGATCGGGCAGATTTCTGGAGACCGCCCGCAGTAAGTTGTTGACTCATGCGTATCGAATCCTCGGATCAACCCATGCATAGGCAATATCGACAAGCAGGTTGGTGATAACAAAGGCAGAGGTCACCAGGAGCACGGTGCCCTGAACAACAGGGAAATCTCGCTGGAGAATGCTGTTCACAGCCAGCTGACCAACACCTGGCCACCCGAAAATCACTTCCGTGATGAATGCACCACCAAGCAGCGCTCCAAACTGCAAACCAATGATGGTAAGCACGGGCAAGAGCGCATTGCGCAAGGCATGGATGAGCACTACCTGATTTTCACGAAGTCCTTTGGCGCGTCCGGTGCGGATGTAATCCTGCGAGAGGCTTTCCAGCATCGCGCTGCGCGTGAGACGGCTCTTGGTAGCCACACTCTGGATCGAGAGCGAAAGAATCGGCATGATCGCGTGTTTCCAGCTTCCTGCTCCAGTAACCGGCAACCAACCCAATCTCACCGAAAAGAGCCAGATCATAAGCAGGGCGATCCAGAAACTGGGAAGGCTGAGACCAGCGGTGGTGGCCACGAGCACACCGGCGTCGATGGGGGTTCCCCGCTTAACTGCGGCCAATACGCCGCTGGAGATACCGATGACAGAGCTCAGGATGACCGCACCGAAGGTGAGGATCATGGTGTTCGGCAAGCGATCACCGATCTCCACCAATACTTCGCGATTGGTTCGGATACTCGTGCCAAGACTTCCTTCCGTCACCAGCCGTTCGATGAAACGCCAGTACTGCACATAGAAGGGATCGTTGAGCCCCATCTCCTCGCGCAAGGTGGCGAGTGCTTCAGGCGAAGCGGTCTCGCCCAGTATCGCGACGGCTGGATCGCCCGGCACGAACTGTGTCATGGCCGCCACAGCAATCGAAACACCGATGAGCACGATGAATGATTGCAGCACGCGGCGAATGATGTAAGTGATCATGAATTAGGGATCCACGTTTGCATGGCAACATCGCTGGGGAGTTCATCCCCGGCGATGCCAGCACTTATTCTTCGATGTAGGCGTCGTTCTTCAGGAATCCACCCGTTGGGAAGACCTGAAGACCCTTAACCCGCTTGTTGACAGCCGATTTGGTGATCGGCATGTACAGCGGCACCCACGGAAGATCTTCCAAAAGAATTTCCTGAGCCTTGTAGTACACCTCCATGCGTTCTTCCTGATCGAGGGTTTGCTGTCCCTCTACCAGAAGGGCATCGAAATCCGGATTGGAGTAATGCACGCGGTTGGAGGAGCCCATGCGATCGGTGCTGAGGAAGAGGAACAGCACATCCGGATCGCTCCATCCCCAGCTGAGCAGGAGCATATCGTGCTCGCCCTTGGGAGTGAAATCGAGCAGTGCGGCGCCTTCCAATGTGTTGATCTGAATATCGACCCCCACATTGCGGAGCTGACCCTGGATGAGCGTGGCGAGTTGCCCAAACGTTGCGGACGTGTTGGTGTACAGCTGCGGCTGCATCTTCACGCCATCTTTCTCGCGGATGCCGTCTTCGCCTTCCACCCAGCCGGCTTCCTCCAGCAGGCGCTTGGCTTCTTCCTGATCGAACTTCGGTGCCTTTTCTTCCAGTTCCTCACTATGGCCAGGAACCGATGGTGGCAGCGGAGTGGAAACAGCTTCGGCCAATCCACCTTCGAACAGGGTGCCGACAATTTCGTCGCGATCGATAGCATGCGCGATGGCCTTGCGCACATTCGGATCTTCCATCAACGGGCGAATGCGCGTGAGTCCCAGGTAACCAAGCGTTGTGTTGCGCGATTCGATGATCTCAAATCGATCGTCGTTCTCGAAGCGTGGAAGATCGGTGGCAGAAAGATCTACCACATCGACTTCGCCGGTCTCGAGGGACGCCACCTGAGCGAATGGCTCCGCGATCACGCGGAAGAGCAGTTCCTGAATGTATGGCGCGCCATCGTTCTCGTAGTACTCCTCCGGAGTGGTGAAGTTCTCGAACGCAGCGAGCGAAACGGTGGATCCGGTGACCCATTCATTCAGCTTGTAGGCATTGGTTCCGGAAGGCTGGCGTCCGTAGTCGTCGCCAGCGGCTTCTACCGCAGCCTGGCTGAGCATGCCACCGTAGCCGCCTTCGAACCCGTTGAAGAAGGCTGCATTTGGTGCTTCGAATACCAGTTTCACCGTCAGCGGATCGATAACCTCGGCTGTGATACCCAGTGCCATATCGTAGATCGGACTCTTGGCACCGATTTCCGCGAGGCGCTCGATGGTGAACTTCACGGAATCGGCATTGAACTCACTGCCATCGTGGAACGTGATACCTTCGCGCAGTTTGAAGGTGATCTCCTTGCTGTCTTCGCTGATTTCCCAGCTTTCAGCCAGAAGTCCCTTAAAGGTGAGATCGAGATCCTTGTACACCAGACCACTGTAGATCTGGTTGAACACATCCCAGGCGGCGCCGTTGGATGTGACGTGAGGATCCAGTGTCTCCGGATCGCTGGAAACGGCGAAGGCCATGGTGCCGCCGGCAGATTGTGCTGCAGCTGCAGCGGCGATACTTCCCGGAACCATGACGCCGGCAGATGTCAACACGGCGGCGATGGCTTTCGGGGTCATCCCCAGTGCGATGGCTCGCTGCATGAAGGTTCGCCGATCGATACTGCGGGCCTGAACATCATCCAGCAGATTCCGCAAACTATCCTGATTGGTCATTCCTGGTCCTCCCCAAACGTGAAACGTTCCCGGCAAAGTGGCCGTAGAACAGTAAAATTCCTCACCAATACTGGGCATCACGTATCGAAAAATGGTGATGGCAGCAACCAGGTTGCACGGCGATGAAGCGCCATTGCAGCATGTGGTTAACCACACCTGTACGCGTTGATTGCCCTATCAGCATCGATAAGGATTGTTGAGCGAAATCATCGTATCAGAATGTTGTGTATTGTGAACAACTGGATTGGAGAAATGATTACCCGGCTGTATGAATGTAAGGGATCAGGTCTGCTTCGAAGGCGGAGATGTTGCGCTCGCCGAGGATGGTGAGTTGCTCCAGACAAGCTCGGGATTCTCGCACCAGTCGCGAGGTATCCAGCCCAAATGCGGCCGGCTCGAATTGCTCGACCTTGGCGATACCATCCGTGAGCAATGCCACGGCGCCCTTGTGATTGCCACTGAGGGCGTGATGGAACCCGACGCCGATTTGCAGGATTCCCTGATAGAGCACACGGATCTCTGACTTTTCAGCGTGCCATTCAGCCTCAATCATCTCGTGCTGCTCATAGAACTCACGCTGATTGAACAGGCGAATCCCTTCCACCACTCCATGCGGAAGTGCCACCGTCGACGGCTCTGCATTGCCAGTGCGTTTGGGCGGGAAGTTGAATGCCGAGTGGATGAACGGTTCCAGCATGGCGCGAATTCGCTCCGCTACTTCAGAACCTTCGCCGAGATAGCCTTCGTTAATGAGGGGACCCTCGAACCCACTACCTGCAATAGCGCGAGTAATGGCCGACCACGGCAAATCACCATCGCCAGGTGGCAGATGTCGCTGGGTGGGATCGGCTTCCAGCCAATCGCTGACGTGCACATTCACAACGCGGTTGCCCATGGCAGCCAACATCATGAACGGATTGGCACCAGCTTCAGCCGCCTGGAACGGATCAAACACGAAGCCGATGGAGCTTTCGTCATCAAACTCGTTGAGGTGGCGCGCAAAGGCGGTGATATCCCGCACCTGACCAAGCGCACAGCGGCCAACATTCTCGATGGCGAGGGTGATGCCGGCATCGGCACATTGACCGGCGATTGCGCGGGTTTCCTCAATAAAGCGGTCCCAACCTTCGGGCGTCTGCACCGAAGCTCGGGGTGGTCCATGCCAAACAAGTACCGAAGCGCCAACGGTGGAGGCGAAGCCGATGGCACGCGCCATCATCTCCCGGCCCTCCTGGGCCCGGCGCTCATACGGAGAGAGCACCTGATGATAGTGCTCCAGGGTGTGGACCGAACGGATGTGCACACCTGCTTCGGCGGCATTGGCGGCCACGAGCTGCGCAAAGGCGAGATCGTACTCGCCAATTGTTTGCAGCATGATTTCCAATTGT
>JAFAEA010000368.1 GCA_023424355.1 Chloroflexota bacterium
AGACCAAAATGGTGCTTCACGGGCAGGTGATTCCATCTGTACTAAGGAAATCCAGCCTGGTGGAGTGGGTTGGCTTCGCTCATGGCGAGGCTGATGAGTTCGCGGTGCCAGGTATCTGGCGATTGAAAACGAACCAGTAGTTCAATGAGTAACCCCGGGCGGGACGAAGTCAGCATCGAGCACGCGCAGCGGCTATCGCAACAATCCTTGCGGCGATTCAGCCATGCCGTGGTACATGAACTCGATAGCGAAACGAACCTCATCATCGAAGTAAATGGTGTTCCAGTTCATCAGTTGGTATGTATGGATTCGGCCATGGCCGAACTCGCCGCCGGTTGGGTGCTCCTTCATCATTTTCTGGAATCACCGCGAGAGTTCAATCGCTGCACCGTCAATGACAACCGCGCTTCGGTGATGATCGACGGAGGGGTAGATATTGCTCACCGCCGGGCGATATTGAGCGGAGAACTGCCGGAACGCATTCAAGCTCCGGAACCGTTCCCGCGAAACGAGGAATGGACGATTCCAGAGGATGTGCTCCTGGACATCCTGCGAGAAGCTTGGGGCATCTTCCAGCGTGATCGAATGAACGAAGGATCCATCCATGCCGCGCTTGCGACAGCCACAGGGATCGAAGTTGTCGCATTCGACATCACCGCCGAAAGTGCCGTCGCCAAGGTGCTCGGTTGGTGCCTTATGGCAGAAGAGCTTCCTTCCTTCGAGATCCTGATCGTAAATGGACCTGTCACTCGTGCCATTGTGGATGCCGCCGTACGTGTTGGCGTGCAGATTATTGCTACTCCATTTGTCCCGACTGCAAACGCATATATGACCGCCAGGGTGGCAGGTGCAAACATTATTGGCTACATGCGTCATGCCACAGTCGGACTGTTTGGCGGACCTGGATTGGTGCACTTCGACGACGAGGTGGACGCCGATACCTGACGATATGCTGAAATCGTAGGCGTTTCGGCTATTTTGGGGTGTCAGCACTCCACCATATAGACTACAGTTCTACAGGAATATGATTGCTGTGTTGGGCGTGGGTTGCACCAAAGCGTGTGAACTCGCTACCCGACGCTTCACTGTAATAGAGAGAGTCTCTACGAATGAGTCAACAGGACCCGAAGAAACCTCAGTTTCCGTTGATGCGGCCCGATGATAAGAATCGGCAGCAACAGCAGAAACGCCCCGGGGAAAATGGGCGAGGTTCCGAACCTCAGAAGACCGGCCCACGAATCCCAACCTGGCTTGTCGCCACTGTCATAATCGGCCTTATCGGCTGGTACATCTGGAACTCATTTGGTCCTTCGGAAGATCCGAATGTCACCAATGTTCCCTACAGCGTTGTTACCTCGCAGATCGATTCGGGCAATGTTGAGCTCGCTGAGCTGAGCGAGACCTCGATTCGCGTTGAACTCAAGAGTGCAATCTATTGGGACGAAGAGAACAACCGCGTGGTCGAAAATGCTCCTTCCGATGGCGATAGCGCCATTGAGCAGACAGACGAGATCGATGCCACCCTGCCGCAGGGCGTGGAGAACAACGAGCTCCTGCAGCGCATTGAGGCGACTGACGCCACCATCGAAGGTCGCACCACACCAAGCTCCATTTGGCCGAACCTTCTCTTCAGCTTCTTGCCATTCCTGCTGTTCCTTGGCCTCATTATCTTCATGAGCCGCCAGATGGGCCGCGGCAACCAGAATGTCTTCGGCTTTGGGCGCAGCAAGGCACGTCAGAACGATGCCGAGCGGCCGCAGGTCACCTTTGCCGATGTTGCGGGTGAAGATGAAGCCAAGCAGGAACTGATGGAAGTTGTGGACTTCCTGCGCAATCCGGCCAAGTACCACGCGCTCGGTGCGCGCCTGCCGCGCGGTGTCTTGCTCGTGGGCCCTCCAGGTACCGGTAAGACTCTCACAGCCAAGGCTGTGGCTGGTGAAGCCGGCGTGCCGTTCTTCAGCGTGAGCGCCTCCGAGTTCGTAGAAATGTTCGTTGGTGTTGGTGCCAGCCGCGTTCGCGATCTCTTTGAGAAAGCCAAGGCCGCTGCTCCAGCCATCATCTTCGTCGATGAAATGGATGCCGTTGGTCGCCAGCGATTCGCCGGACTCGGTGGATCCAATGACGAGCGCGAACAGACCTTGAACCAGTTGCTGGTGGAGATGGATGGTTTCGAAACCAACCAGGAAGTGATCGTGATCGCTGCCACCAACCGACCTGACGTGCTCGACCCCGCACTTCTTCGCCCGGGCCGATTCGATCGCCAGGTCACTGTTGGCCTGCCAGACCGCAAGGGACGCGAAGCCATTCTGCGCATTCACGCCCGCGGTATGCCGATGAGCAAGGATGTGGATCTTGAGCTCATCAGCCGGGGTACCACCGGATTTGCCGGTGCCGATCTCGCTAACCTCGTCAATGAGGCAGCACTCAATGCCGCGCGCCATAACCGTAAGGAAATTATGCCGCTCGACTTCGAAGAAGCACTGGACAAGATCCTTCTCGGTGTGGCTCGCAAGGGACTCGTCGATCCGAAGGAACGCGAAGTGGTGGCCTACCACGAAGCTGGCCACGCACTGGCAGCGCACTTCACTCCGGGCTCAGATCCGCTGCGTAAGGTGAGCATTGTTCCTCGCGGATCCGCTGGTGGTGTCACCATCCAGATGCCGGAAGAAGATCGCGGTCTTTACAGCCGCACCTATCTTCTTGGTCGATTGGTTGGCATGCTTGGCGGACGTGCTGCCGAAGTGGTTGCCTTCGGTGAAATCACCACAGGTGCCGAGAACGATCTCAAGCAGGCTACCGGCCTCGCCAAGCGCATGGTTGGTACCTGGGGCATGAGCGATGCTGTTGGCCCGGTGTACCTCGGTACCGGCGAAGAGCACGTGTTCCTTGGGCGCGAAATCACCCAGGACAAGAGCTTCTCTGATTCCACCGCCCAGAAGGTGGATATGGCTGTCCGCGAGATTGTGGAGAACGCCCAGCGTCGCGCGATCGAGCTCAATGAGCAGCATCGAGACAAACTGGAAGCACTCGTGGCGGCTCTCCTCGAGCAGGAAACGCTCGATGGCCCGCAGGTCACCGCGATCTTCGGTCCACCGATGGGGCATGAGGACCACGAAGTGGGCATGGATACCCAGGCCGATCCTGATCCTGCATAGTCAAACAATGTAGTGATTTGTTTCGAGGGGAGTGCGGCACACGCTGCGCTCCCCTCGAATTGTTAACTCTCATCAAAATGAGCCATTGAGCAGGGCGCAATTACGTGCAAGCGGATACAATTACCGCAGTATGGCGATGCCCGCGCGGCTGTCGATCGATGTGCAAGGAGCCGAACTTCATGGCGAAGGATTCCGTAGAAACACAACCGACCACTCTGGAACTTCCCGAACTCACTCCCGATCTGTACATCAACCGCGAACTCAGCTGGCTCGATTTCAACGAACGCGTATTGGAAGAGATGGAGGAGGAGAGTACTCCTCTTCTGGAGCGGCTGAAGTTCTCAGCCATTTTCTCCTCTAACCTCGATGAATTCTTCATGATCCGCGTTGCCGGTGTGAGGCGTAAAGTTGTCGCAAATATCACCGATCCGGGGCTCGATGGTCGCACACCAGTAGAGGTCCATCGGGCTATTCACGAAAAGGTACAGGAGCTCGTTTCACGTCAGGCAGCAGGCGTTCGGCAGGTTCTTTTCCCTGCCCTCAGGCGAGCAGGTATCGAGATTGATCACCACGATGATCTTTCTGACAGCGAGAAGGAGGCGTTGGAAAAGGTCTTCGAGCGCGAAGTGTTTCCAGTGCTTACACCTCAGGCTATCGATCGTGGGCGTCGGTTCCCACACGTCTCCAACGATTCGCTGAACCTGATCGTGGTTCTGCAGAGCAAGGGAGAGAGTCGTTTTGCGCGGGTGAAAGTCCCTGCGCTGCTGCCACGATTCGTCCCCATCCCTGCTACGAAACCGGAAGGCGAATCGGGAACGGTGCTCGCACCGAATCCTGATGCCACGCCGGGCACAATTCGTTACACGTTGTTGGAGGAACTGATTTGTGCGCATATGGGCCGGCTGTTCCCTGGCTCACGTGTAGTGGCAAGCTATCCGTTCCACCTCATTCGCGATAGCGATGTGGAGCCGGATGAAGATGATGAGGATTCACATAACCTGCTGGAAGTGATGAAAGAAACAATCAGCCAGCGCCCATTTGGTTCCACGGTCCGCATCGATATCGATTCCAAAATGCCGAAAGCCGTTCGCGTCTGGCTCACCGATCAGGTACACGCCATGCCGCAGGATGTGTACGTCATCGATGGCATCCTGGGCATGGAAGATATGATGCAGCTCGCAGGCGTAAATCGACCCGATCTCAAGGATGTTCCGGTGGAACCCGCTGCTCCGTTCCCATGGAGAGAGGAATCCTTCCTGGAAGACGGCAAGACCATGTTCGATTACATCCGCGATCAGGATGTTCTCCTGCACTTGCCGTATCAGAGCTTCGGCGCCGTGGTCGATTTCATGAAGGCCGCGAGTCGCGATGCAGATGTCATCGCCATCAAGCAGACGCTGTACCGCCTCGGCAAGAACTCGCCACTGATTCCGCCGCTTATCGCTGCCCGAGACGATGACACCCAGGTGGCCGTGCTGGTGGAGCTGAAGGCGAGATTCGATGAAGAGAACAATATCGAATGGGCACAAACTCTGGAGAATCGCGGCGTGCACGTAGCCTATGGCCTCGCTGGCCTGAAGACGCACTCCAAACTCACCATGGTGGTTCGCCGCGAGGCGGATGGGCTTCGTCGCTATTGCCATATTGGTACCGGAAACTACAACGCGGGCACGGCCCGTATCTACGAAGATATCGGTATCTTCACCTGCAGCGATGCTATCGCCGATGATGTCACCGATGTGTTCAACGTGCTCACCGGATATGCCGATCAGCGCGAATACAACAAACTCTGGGTAGCGCCGCACGCCATGCGCAGCAAGCTCATCGAGAAAATTGCGAGTGAAATCGAATCACACAAGGAGAACGGCAAGGGCCACATCATTCTCAAGATGAATTCTCTTGTGGATCGAGACACGATCCGTGCGCTGTACGCTGCATCGCAGGCCGGCGTGCGTATTGATCTGATCATTCGTGGCATCTGCTGCCTTGTGCCCGGAATCAAGGGCGTGAGCGAAACCATCCACGTGCGGAGTCTGGTGGGGCGTTATCTGGAACACAGCCGTATTTTCTACTTCGCGAACGATGGCCATCCGGAAGTCTACTTCGGCAGTGCCGACGCCATGGAGCGAAACTTCGACCGCCGAGTCGAGGTGATTGCTCCCGTCGAAGACGAAGCGCTTGTGAAGCATGTGCGAGAGAACATTCTGGATATGTATCTCAAGGATTCAGTGAACGCCCGCGAATTGCAATCTGATGGCCACTGGGAGGCGGTGAAGCCAAAGGGCAAGCAACGCCCGTTTGATGTGCAAATGTGGTTCACCAAGCACTATCGCCGCAATATGGCCACGGGTGTACCTCACGAAGAGATCAGCCGATAACAGAAACAAACGTGTCGCGGTGATCCGCCAGCCAGGCGCGATCATCGTGACCGCTCAGATGCATGCCGGTGGTCAGTAAACGATCGAAGCCGGGCACACCCTGAGCACCGAGCATCTCCACGACGTCTACCGCGCACTGCATCCGCTGGTCGATGAGATCCACAAATTCGTCCAGAATCAATCGATCCGTGCCATAGGCATCCAACAGAATCCTGCACCGCCGTGCCTGCTCGTGCGCATCAAACCCGGTGCGGCTGTCAAAGGGATAGATCGGTGCCCAACGCCAGCAAATCCAGGCAAGTTCCCATTCGCGGGTGCCCATACTCACCAGATCCCAGTCAATGAGGCCCGTGATCTGACCATCTTGCACAACCGAATTCCACGGCGAGAAATCGTTGTGGCAAAGGATAGTTTTCTCGTTGGGTGCAATCGGCCAGGGTACGAACACAGTGCCTGGCTGCGGCTGGAATCCCTCGAGCGCATCGTGCATCTCACGAGCGAGATTTCCGACTTTGATCAGCCAATCTTCCGATTCGTAGCCATCCAGTCCCGCGGGGATGGTGTGGCCAGGAACGTAGGTCAGGTCGATTTCGGAGTCACGTTCAGCCACGATCCTCGGGCTCCACTTGAATCCAACAGTCTCCAGATATTCCAATACTTGCCTTGACGCAGACCACCACGGCGGACGCTGCTTCCGCACGATGTCATCAATTCGAAGCACATCCGCCATGTTGCCATCTTCGAACCGCTCGATCATGGGCGCACCTCGCTCATGGCTTTCTCAGTCACCGTTCCATTGGCGACATGCCACTCGTGGGTGGCCATCCGCTCGATGGTGTATCGATCGTGGAGCACCATCAGAATCGTGCCGCTGAACTGCATGAGTGCCTGTTCGAACTGTTCGCGGGCATCGATATCCAGATGGTTGAGCGGCTCATCCAGAATCAACACAGTGGTTTGTTGCAATACCAGCAATGCGAGCATCAGCCGAGTGCGTTCGCCGTAACTGAGATCCGCGATCAGTTTATGGACGGTTTCTCCACCGAAAAGAAACTTGTGCAGCTCATTGCGAATATCCGTTTCGCTCATTGAAACGGCTTTCGCCGCCTGCTGAAAAACCGTCAGCGAAGGATCGAGCGTCTCCTGTTCCTGGCTGAGGTACCCGATCCTGGTGCCGGGACCAAATCGTATTTGGCCGGAAACAGGAGGCAGTTCGCCGGTGATAGTGCGGAGGAGGGTAGTTTTACCAGTGCCATTCTCGCCAGAGATAACGATTCTCTCGCCACTTCTCGCAATCAGGTTCACACCGGTAAGAATCGGAACACCGTCGTAACCCACCTGGAGTTCTTCGGTCACGATCACGTCTCGGGCGCCGTCCTCCGGCGCGCCGAAATCGAGGGAGAGCCCCCAGCTACGTTCTGGTCGCTCTGCCGCATCTTCGCTATTGAGCATTTTCTCCAGCTTTTTCTTGCGAACCACGGCCGGGCGAGCGATCTTCGCAGCCTTCTTGCGGATGGCAAAATCGATGGTGTTGTTCTCAATGTTGCGGGATTTGTGTTCGGCTGCGCGAATATCACGATTGATTTTCTCGACCTCGAGCTGCTGCCGATGCCACGCCGATTCCGCTTCATCACGCTCGTGTTGGCGCTGCGAGGTGTAATCGCTGTAGTTTCCGGCATATGCTCGCACCGATTTCGCGCGAGGGTCGATGGCCAGGATTTCAGTCACCGTCTCATCCAGGAAGGAACGATCGTGACTGACGATAACAAAGGCACCTTGATAGTCAGCCAGAAAATCTCGCAGCCAGTCAAGAGCGGACGAATCCAGGTGATTTGTGGGTTCATCCAGGATCAGCAGATCTGGTCTGCTGGCAAGAAGCGCAGCGAGGCCCGCTCTGGTCTTCTGGCCGCCACTGAGTTCGTTGACAGCGCGATCGTAACCTACGGTACCCAGCCCGAACTGATCGAGCATCGATTCGATTTCAGCGATGCGC
>JAFAEA010000039.1 GCA_023424355.1 Chloroflexota bacterium
AGCCCCAGAGTGATCCAGCCGCCTCGTTTGGCGCGATCCCGCCATGGGTCATTTGTAGTGAGCGCGAGGAATACCAGCGCTGCAGGCCAGAGGGTAACGCCAGAAGGTTTGAGCACGGTGGAGACGCCGATGAGCACGCCGATTCCGATGAGACCTTTGACGGTCCAGCCGGTTTGCGCCTGGCGAAGTAACCAGAATGCTGCGAAGGCAGCGGGAAGCCCGGCGAAGATCTCCGCATTGGCGGTGTAGCCTTCCAAAGTAGGGGCGCCCAGGAGCAATGTCGATACGAATACGGAGATCAGGGCCGTACGTGGAGAAGTCCACCTGCGGGCGAAGAACCAGATGGCGAGAATGGTGAGCGTGGCAAACAGCCATGCCATGGCGCGGAAGGCAGCAATGCCGTAGCCCATAGTTTTCATGGTGATGCCGTAGATAACGAAGATGCCTTGCGGTCGACTGATCCACAGATCGTCGTACAGATTTCCCGTACCTTCGAACCACCCTCTGGCGGCAAGCGCGTAGCCACCTTCATCGTGAATCATGGGGAGTTCAAAGAAGAACACCCGCACGGCGACGCCCAGAACCAACGCCACAAACAACCACACGATATCCGTGAGGGTGACTGGCCCAGGGAAGCTACGTCCCTGTTTGGTTGTTTCCCGTTTGGTGGCCAGCGCGATGCTCCCTGCTTCACAACTCAGGCGAATAGACACTGAATCTGATTGATTCTGACACAATCTCCACAGTTCACACCGTGTGGTTGATTAAGAGTGGAACACCGCATTGGTTGGTTTCATGTGCGTTAAACATGCGGGAAAGCCAATGGCGCACATTGTGAACATCGGTGTAAACTTTGTACGTGCATAGTGTGCACGAGAGGGTGGTATGCTGGCCACGGGTAGATGGCATGGAAATTTGTTTGCCTCCCCGTGTACGCAACATTGGTACGACATCCGTCGAAACCTTGGAGAACGAAGAATGATTCGAAAGCAAGGCATTTTGCAGCCCATAGTGGCAGTGTTCGCCTGCATGGTGATGCTTTCAGGTTCGCTGGCCGCATCGGTAGCTGCTCAGGAACCACAGCCAACTCAGGATCCTGCCTCGTTGGTGGATCCGACCCTGCCGCAGGAAACGACGCCCGAGGCGACTGAGGAAACTCAGCCGACTCAGCCGGCCGAGAACGAGCCTGCCTCCACGCCAGAAGCTACACAGCAGCAAAGCACTACCTCTAGTGCGCAGCGTGTGGATCAGGCCACCACACCGGGTTCGCCTGCGTCACTTGCTCATGGTCTGGCGTTTTACGATGGTGATGATCTGGTTTGGCAGGTACAGGAAGTAAAGGTGCCTGTCATCAGCGAAGCCAATGGCTCGGTATCTGAACCGGCAATTGTGATTCAGCGCGAAGGTCAGTCGATCATCCGTAACGATGCCACCGGCAAGCGGGCACTGCTTGCGCCGGGCGAAGCATTCTTCATCACGTCCGAAGATAGCTACACCATCATGGCGGAAGACGATGGCTCCACCATCTGGAAGTACACCCTTGTGGATCCAGATGATGTAGCCAGCGATGCGTTTTATGAAAGCCCAACCCTTACTTCCGTCCGCAATGGCACCTATGACTTCAAGCTTGTGCGCTATGTCCTTCACCCGGGCGATACTGCCGACCTGCCATCAAACAGTGGCGCCGGTTTGGTAATGCCTGGTTCGGGCGAAGTGCAGGTAGATCATGGTGGCCAGTTGAGCCTTTTGGGTATGGATGGCACACATGGTCAGGGCCAGGCAATTCGCCAGCCAACCAGCCTTTCCAATACCGGCAGTCAGCCAGCTGTGGCCTACTACCTCTTCATTGGCGATGAAGTGAGTGAGGATTCTGCTGCTCCGGCCCAGAACACCAGCTCAACATCCAGCAACACTGATGACTCTGGCGATTCCACATCTGCCGATGTGACTCCGGCGGCCGATGGTTCGGATACCACCGAATCCACCGACGAAACCACGGATGAAGGCAGCGGCACCGTGACCTCTCCGAGCGATCAGCCAGAGGGTGGTCCGTACCTGGCGCAGATCAATATCTATGCCCAAACCGAACTCTATCTGGTTGTGACCGTGGATGGCACCGTTTGGTACGATGGCACCTTGCCAGAAGGCCAGTGGAGTGGTGCCATGCCGGGTAGTCACTTCGAGGTGTACACCTCCAGTGGCGCCAACACCCTGTTCGAGAACGCATGTGGAACCCAGTTCTTCATGGGCGAGGAACCTGGCGAAGCCTCCTATGTATTGGAAGCAACAGCAGATAGCTGCCCGCCTCCAGGCTGATAAATGTTCGGCCAAATAGTTGGATAATGATTAAAACTGCCCGGAGTTTCGACTCCGGGCGGTAGCCAATTTTACGAATTGCAAGAAAATCCGACCAAAATCAATTAAAATCCGATCTGGCGTCGGGTGTGTTACCAGGAGGAGAGGAAACATGAAGAGCCTCGGACAGGAATTTAAAGAGTTCATCCTGCGTGGAAACGTAGTGATGCTGGCAGTAGCCGTTATCATCGGCACTGCTTTCACCGAAATCGTGAATGCCCTTTCGGCATACATCATCATGCCAATCATTGCTGCATTTGGCGGCCAGCCAGATTTCAGCTCCATTGGCTTTAAAATCAACGGATCGCATATTGGTATCGGATCGTTCATCAATGCCGTTATTGCGTTCCTCATCATCGCCCTCATCGTGTTCTTCATGATTGTGAAGCCGATGAATGCGTTGCTGGATCGCAACAAGGTTGAAGAAGATCCAACCACCAAGGAGTGCCCATACTGCTTGTCTGAGATTCCGTTGGCTGCTTCTCGCTGTGCTCACTGCACCAGTGAGCTAACCGTAGCTGGCGCCTAGGATTTCAAAATTCCCAGATGCCAACGACCCCTTCCGAATCATCGGAAGGGGTCGTTTTTCGTTCCTGTCGGGTGCAGCCTAGTTCGCTGTGATGCGGGAATGATCGGTGCTCATTGGTGTGAGCAATCCTTCGGCGATCGAGTATTGAATCTGATCCACAAAAGTTGAGATTTCGCGACCAGAATCATCGTGCAACACTGCGTGGCACATGCCGTGAACATCGCGAACGATGCGCTTCACAGTGAATTCGCCAAGCCAGCCCGGATCGGACGAGCGAAGAATTTGTCCTGGCACGAGCCAGGTCGGCGCCGCACCGGCACCGGGAAGAGTGGCTACCATGGTGATTTCCTCCATGAAATCGGATTGCATCGTTGCAATCGTGCACTGGTCAATGCCTGCAAGCGCGCCGTTGCCCTTGCATTCATCGGAACTTGCCTGAAATTCCGATCATGCGGAATATACCGCACGTTCCATGCTTATACGGGAAGTGCCGCGAGGATGTCAACAGAATTCGCGGTTGAATTGCTGGGATTCATTGCCAGAGCCCTTGCGACATCCCCGGTGAAACGGAGTAAACTGGTATTTGCCTCCTGCTTCGGCAGCGCACACGGGTTCCATTCATCCACCTGAGGTTATCTACTCTCTATGCTCAATTCACACAATGCCGCCCAATCTCGCGAAGATGCAATTCCACAGGGTCTCACTGCCACCATTAGTGATTACATCGCGCTTACCAAGCCGGGAATCATGGCTCTGCTCCTTTTCACTACCCTCGGTGGAATGTTGGTGGCAGCGAACTCCGTCCCTGATTTCTGGTTGATCGTTGTAACGCTCATCGGTGGCTGGATGATTGCCGGTGGCGCAAACGCATACAACTGTGTGTATGACCGGGATATCGATGCCATGATGCCGCGCACGCGCAAGCGTGGCACGGCGAATGGCAGCATTTCGGCGCGAAACGGGTTCCTTTTCGCCTCCGCGCTCACCCTTGGCGGTTTCCTGCTGCTCGGCTTCGGTGCCAACTGGGTCGCTGCATTCATCGGTCTCGCCGGCAACTTCTACTACTCCGTGCTATACACCATGGTGCTCAAGCGCCGTACCAGCCAGAACATCGTCATCGGTGGTGCCGCTGGTGCCATGCCGCCACTGGTCGGCTGGGCCGCTGTTACCGGTTCAATCGCCGCTCCCGCATGGATTCTGTTCGCCATCATCTTCTACTGGACCCCGCCACACTTCTGGAGCCTGGCTCTGCTTAAGCAGGGCGAGTACGGTCGCGCCGGTGTACCGATGCTCCCGAATGTAAGTGGCGAGGAAGAAACACGTAAGCAGATTGTGCTGTACACCGTGATGATGGTGGCGGTGAGTTTGCTCCTGCAGCCATTCGGCATGGGCTGGATCTATCTGGTATCCGCAGTGTTGCTGGGTGGATGGTTCCTCAAGCTGGCGCTCAGCTTGCTGGCCAATCCGAGCAAGGCACTTGCCCGCCGCACATTCTTCTTCAGCATCTGGTATGTGGCCGGAATCTTCCTGGCGATGTCGATCGATAGCCTGCTGCTGGGGTAGTTCCACTTTCATCCGAAAACACAAAGAACCGGTCTGGGATACTTCCCAGACCGGTTCCTGTTGGTGCCTACTCTTCGGTGGCAGCCTGTTTCTGTAGATTGCCCATGAACTGATCCCATCCAGATTCGATACTGGCGATGTAATCGGCACCAATCGTTTTGAGATCGTATCCGAACTCGGTCAGCTTCACGATGCTGCCTTCAACAGCCGGCAGAATGGTCCACATCTGTACGGTGATGTTGCCGGGATCATTCCTGTCGGCCAGTGATTTTGCATCCCACCAGTGGCACACGAGATTTCGTGGTTCGCTGAGCAGCACCCATTCGCCACCGACGATGGTATCTTCGTCCCACTCGATGCGGATTTCGCCACCCACAACCGGATCCGAGTCGACCTCAGCCTCCAGCCACGTATTCATCAGCGAACCATTGGAGAGTGCATCCCAAGCCCATTCTGCATCACGTGAGAGTGTGGTCACTCGATTCACCGAGTGGAATTTGCTGGCATTCATCCAATCCGAGAATGCGATTCCGCGCTCCACCCACAGTTGCAGACTGAGCAGGCTATACACCCAGCCATCGTGGATGAGGGTGTTCCAGTCATCATCGCTGAACATGCTCTGCACAACGGTGACGATGCTGCTGCCCTTTTCTCGTTCCGCAACCGTGATGGTGATGGTGGTTGGCTCGGTGCGGCCTACGGTATACGGATGATGTGAATCGAAAGCGAACGAGAGCATTTTGCCGGGCTCGGATGCCACAATCGGCACCTCGTACTGCCGATCCATGCCGTACCACACGGTTTCGCCATCAGCCGAATCGTTCACCAGGCCCCACCAGTGCTTCAAGTCTTCCTTCGAAGTAAGGGCGGCGTAGATATTGTTCGGCGTATCCCGAATCAGCATCGATTGCTGGATCAGCTTCATGGTTACTCCAGAATCACGGTATCGAGCGATGGGGCGTGGATTTCCGGCGTTTCAACCGATTGATCTCCCAGGCCGATGCCGTAGTAGGTGAAGCCCTCGCGCCGAACGCGTGTCGGATCGTAGATGTTGCGACCATCGAAAATGGTCTTATCCGCGAGACTTTCGCGCAGGAGCTCCCAATCCGGACTGCGGAACTGGCGCCATTCGGTCGCGATGATCAGGGCGTCGGCATTGGCGAGGGCATCATCGCGGCTGCCGACCAGCTGGAACTGCTCGTGCTCGCCGTAGAGTTGCTCGGCGCTATCCAGGGCTTCCGGATCAAATGCCTGCACCCGTGCACCAAGCTGCCAGAGACCTTCGAGGATCTCGCGGCTCGGGGCATCGCGCATATCGTCGGTGTTCGGCTTGAAGGCGAGTCCCCACATGGCGAAGGTTTTGCCGCGCAGATCCTGACCATACACATTGATGATCTTCTGCAGCAGCACCTTCTTCTGTCGCTGGTTCACATCTTCAATGGAGGAGATCAGCTGGGCATCGTAGCCATGGCTTTGTGCCGTGTTCACGAGTGCGCGCACATCCTTCGGGAAGCAGCTACCGCCGTAACCGATACCGGCGTAGATGAAGTTGTAGCCGATGCGTGTATCGGATCCGATACCCACGCGCACGGATTCGATATTGGCACCCACGCGCTCGGCGATATTGGCGATCTCGTTCATGAACGTAATCTTGGTGGCAAGCATCGCATTGGCGGCGTATTTGGTGAGCTCGGCGCTGCGGATATCCATGGCCATGAATCGATTGTGATTGCGGTTGAATGGTGAATAGAGCTGGCGCATGGCCTCGATGGATTCCGGCGATTCCGCACCGACCACGATGCGATCTGGCCGCTGGAAGTCCTCGATAGCAGCGCCTTCCTTGAGGAATTCCGGATTGCTGACGACATCGTAGGCGACATCGACACCGCGAGCCTTCAGTTCAGCATCGATGATCGCGCGCACGCGATCTCCAGTTCCAACTGGAACGGTGCTCTTGTTGATCACAATTGCCGGGTGGTTCAGCTTCTCACCGATGGTCTTTGCGACAGCTTCCACGTAGCGCAGATCGCTGGAGCCGTCTTCATTCGGTGGGGTTCCTACCGCGATGAAGATGAAGCGACCATGATCCACGCCTTCCTGGGCATCGGTGGTGAACTGCAGGCGACCAGCGGCCGCGTTCTGCTCTACCAAATCCTCGAGGCCCGGCTCAAAGATCGGCACGATACCGTTTTTGAGACCCTCGATTTTCTTATCATCCACATCCACGCAGAACACGGTATTGCCGCTTTCAGCCAGGCACGCGCCGGTAACAAGCCCGACGTATCCGGTTCCGAAGATTGTGATATTCATGCGGTCCGTAACTCCGTTGATCTAATTGCAATGGCGAATGCGCGCGAACGCACCGTACCTATCTTCCAGAAGTATACGTGGGCAGGAGATGAGGCGATTTGCCTGTACTTCATTTATCGAAGTGC
>JAFAEA010000103.1 GCA_023424355.1 Chloroflexota bacterium
AAATCTCAAGCTACGAGGGGATTACTCCTCGACGATGAGCACCGTCACCATGCCGAACATACCGTGGTCGCTCTCGGCGTGGCTGAGGATATGGCAGTGGAACGCCCAGAGTCCCGGCTCGGTGCACTCCACAATCACATCGAAACGCTGCCCCGGGGCGATGTTGAGCGTATCGCACATGTATGGCACCGGGAGATCCCAGCCATCCTGCGCAATCACCAACTGCGGCATACCGTGCAAGTGCATCGGGTGGATCATCAAGCCTTCATTCATGTAGCGAATCAGCAGGCGTTCGCCCTTCTTGGCGACCACCGGTTTGGTGGACGGGAAGCCCTTACCGTTGATGCTGTATCCACCAATTGGACCATCGTTCAGGATGCAGATGTATTCCTGATCGTATGGCTTGGCGGCTTCTTCCGGTCGCTCAGCATCGGCCGGTGGCTCGATGATAAAGGCGCCCAGCAACCCCATGGTCACCTGCTTCGCAGCGTTGTGGTGGCTGTGGTACATGTGGGAACCGTAGTTATCCTCACGGGTGGTGAACTCGTAGGTGTAGGTTTCACCCGGCTTAATCGGCGGCTGGGTGAGGTATGGCACACCATCCTGATCGTTTGGAATGATGAGTCCGTGCCAGTGAACGGCGGTACTCTCTGGCAAGTTGTTGGTGACATTCACGCGCACCGTTTCGCCAGCGGTTACACGAATCGTTGGACCAGGGGTGACGCCGTTGTAGGTCCAGGCTTCGACGCGCTTGTCGACATCGAACTCCCAATCCACAACATCGCAGGAGATATCGAAGACCTTCACATCACCATCCATGGTGAATTCCATGTCTTCGGTACCGTAGCCTTCGGTTTCGGCCGGGAAGGCTTTCACACCTGCTTCGTGATAGGCATCCATCTCGTCCGTCGTCACGGCCTGACCGGTGAGACCGGATGATCCCAGTGCGCGGGCGTCCATTTCTTTAGCAGACCATGGCGAAAGAGTGGCACCAAAAGCGCCGGCACCAACAAGCCCTGCGAGACCATTGAATTTGCGACGAGATACTCTGGTGTCCTGCTCAGACATGCTCAATCCTTCCTGATCCTCAACCCACTGAAGCAATAGTTACCTCAACTGGTACTAGTATGATCGTGAATACGCGCACTTGCGTCGGGAAATTTCTGTGTTTACTGTTACTTCATCGTAGTACTATTTCCGGCCTTTTTCTAACCCCGCCGGAAATTAAGGAATCGTCCGGAGGTTGACCCAATTGTCAGAACAACAAGAGATCGATCGAATGCTTCATCCAGATGAAGCGCACAAGATAATTGCGGAGGCAATCACGCGACTTGGCACCGAGGATGTGCCGGTTACCGAGGTACACGGACGGATTCTGGCAGAGGACGTCATCGCCGCCGAGCCCTACCCCACCTTCCCGGCCAGCACCATGGATGGCTATGCCGTGCTTGCGGCCGACTATTCCCCGTGGCGCGAGGTGATTGGCACCCAAAACGCTGGCGATGTGCTGGATGTGGAAGTGAGTGAAGGCTACTGTGTGCGCATCATGACCGGTGCTCCGCTTCCTCCCGGCGCCGATGCAGTGGTGCCAGTGGAAGCCACGGAAATGGCCGATGATCACGTAGTCGTTCATATGGAAGATGTGGCACCCGGCCTGAATATTCGCCCGGTGGGTGTCGATATCGCCGAGGGCGAGTTGCTGATCACCGCTGGCACCCGCATCGGACCGGCAGAGACAGGCCTGCTCGCGAGCCTTGGTATCACGCCAGTGAAGGTGGTGCGCAAGCCACGCATCAGCATTCTCAGCACGGGCGATGAGCTGGTCGATCCCGATCAGACGCCGGGACCTGGGCAGATTCGCGATGCGAATCGATTCACTGTGGCCGCGATGCTGGCGAATGAGCCTGTCGAGATCACCTGGGTCGGTATCGCGCCGGATGACCGGGAGGAGCTGGAGCGTCTTCTGAACGAGCGACTCGCCACCGATGATCTGGTACTCACCTCTGGCGGCGTGAGCATGGGCGAGAAGGATTACATCAAGGCCATTCTCTTCGAAGCCGAGGATGTGGAACTCTTCTTCCGCCGCTTATACATGAAACCCGGCAAGCCCCTCACCTTCGCGCGCAAGGGGGATGCGTTCATCTTCGGATTGCCTGGTAACCCGGTGAGCTCGCTGGCGACTTTCGATGTTTTCGTTCGACCGGCTATTCATCGCATGATCGGTGCGGCATCGGTTGGTTTGCCATCGGTGCAGGTGACACTTTCCGCCGGTACGGAATCGAGCGATCGTATCGAATACCAGCGGGGAGTCGTCACCGTCTCGAATTCTGGTGAGCTGATGGCGCGCACCACTGGTGATCAGCGATCGTCTCGACTGGCATCGTATATCGGTGCCAATGCCTATCTGGTTATCCAACCGCGAGAAACGCCATACAATGCCGGAGAGAAGATTGAGGCACTGTTAACACGGGCGCCAATCGCAGGAAACGAGGGATAACATGGCCAAAACCAAAAAGAAATCCAGCAAGACCACATCCATCGCCGATCGAATCGCCAAGTTGACGCCGGGTTGGAGCGACTATTCCGGTTCTGCCCTCATTGAAAAGGCAGGCAAGAAGGGTCGCGCGATTGACATCGAGGATCTGTACGCCTGGGAACTCCCTGGCAATCCGCAGGTTTCTCCGGACGGCGGCAAGATCGTGTATGAGGCCCTGAGCATCGACAAGGAATCGGACGAATATCGGTCCACTCTGTGGCTGATCGATGGCGATGCCGAACCGCGCAAGCTCACCAGTGGCCAGTGGAACGATTCCATGCCGGCATGGAGTCCGGATGGATCGAAAATCGCCTTCACTTCCAATCGTGCCGAGAAAAATCAGCTCTTCGTGTTGCCGATCAATGGTGGCGAGGCAACGCAAGTCACCGAGATCGAGAGCGGAGTCGGCCAGTTCCTCTGGAGTCCGGATGGCAGCAAGTTTGCCTTCACCAGTCGCATCGCGCCCGAGAAGGAAGGCGATAGCGATGTGAAGGTGATCACTTCGGCCTACTACAAGTTCGATGGCATGGGCTTTATCGATGATAAAGCCAGCCAAATCTTTGTGGTGAACGCCGAAGGTGGCGAGGCCGAGCAGATCACCGAGGGTGCGTTCAACCACACCCAGATCGCAATTTCTCCCAATGGCTATGAAATCGCCTTTGTTGCCAACCGCGAGCCGAACTGGGACATCCGTCGCGAGCGGGATCTGTGGGTGATAGACATTCACAGCAAGCAACTGCGCCGAATCACCGATGGCAAGGGAAGCTACGGTTCACCAGTGTTCTCTCCGGACGGCAAATCCATCGTCATGTTCGGCAATCGGGATGCCTATGCCGAAGATGTCAACGCACATCTCTTTGTAATACCTGCGGAGGGAGGCGAACTCAAGCAACTTGGCAAGAAGATTGATCGTGCCTTTGGCGATACCGGCATGAGCGGTCCCTCCGGCACGGGTGGCCGCACGTTGAGCTGGAGCCCGAATGGCAAGGCGATTGATGCGGTGGTCTCTGATCGAGGTGACACCCTGGTGGTGCGCTTCCCGGTGAACGGCAAGAAGCCAACCGCTCTCACACCTGCGGGTATGCACATCAAATCCTTCGGACACCAGGGTGATGACATCGTGGTTGCCGCCGCGACTCCTGCCCGACCGGTGGAAATCAGCCGATTCTCCGCGAAGGGCGAGGAGCGCCTCACCCATCACAACGATGCCTGGGTGGAGGAAGTCCATATTCCGCGGCCAGAGGAAATCTGGTTCGAGAGTGGCGATGAGGTGGTTCAGGGCTGGCTGATTCGACCAAAGGGCAATACCGCCAAAAGCAAGAAGAAGGTGCCGCTGGTTCTCAATATCCACGGTGGACCGCATGCCCAGTTCTCACCGGCGTTCTTCCACGAACTGCAGATGTTCGTGGCGCAGGGCAATGCGCTGGTATTCGTAAATCCGCGCGGAAGCACAGGCCGCAGCAACGAGTTTGGTCGCGGTGTCATCGCCAAATGGGGATTCGCCGATATGCCGGACTTCATGGCGGCAGTCGATCACGTTCTGGCGATGGGTGGTCTGGACGAGACGCGCCTTGGCGTCACCGGTGGCAGCTATGGTGGCTTCAGCACCAACTGGTTGCTGGGTCACACCGATCGCTTCAAGGCGGCCGTCACCGACCGATCCATCAGCAATATGGCCAGCATGTTCGGTACGGATGACATCAGCCTGGTGGCGTTCGACAAGGATCTCGGCACTCCGTGGGAGAATCCGCAGGGATTCTGGGAGGCGAGTCCGCTGGCGTATGTGCAGAATGTTACGGCTCCGTGCCTCATCATCCACAGCGAGGAGGACTACCGCTGCCCGATGGAGCAGGCCGAGCAGTGGTACATGGCGCTCAAATCGATGGGCCGCACCGTCGAGTTCGTGCGCTTCCCGAACGAATCCCACGGATTGGGTCGCATGGGCAAGCCGAAGCACCGCGTGGAGCGTCTCGAGCGGACGTTGGGGTGGTTTGAGAAGTACCTTTAGGGCTCAAGGTCCCGCGCGGGTGGACAACGCCGCGATGTCTGCCCTTCAAATGGGATCCTGTGCGGCGATCCCCCCCCTACGCATGCGTTGATGCGTTCACAGAATCGTAGGGGCGGACCCGTCCGCAGACGGTTGTCCGCCCGATTGAGGAAAACATGTCCGAAACTATCTCCATCAACATGCTGTATTTCGCGATGTTCCGGGAACAAACCGGCAAGGGCGAGGAATCGCTATCGATTCCTGCCGGCACCACTGCCGGGGATATCTTTGAGATCGTCACGGCATCCTACCCGGCGCTGGCCGGCATGAAGAACTCCACGCTGGTGATGGTGAA
>JAFAEA010000135.1 GCA_023424355.1 Chloroflexota bacterium
ACAAGAAGGTCTTTAGCGAGCGGGCAAACATTTCGAACGATGAAACGGTCAGTTTGCGGCAGGATAATGTGCCGGATCTCCCTTCCAGCGTGGCACCCGAATTGGATCTGCCTCTGTGGGTGGATTCGGTAATTGCGAAAGCACTGCTTCCGAATCCGGATGACCGATACCCAAGCGCCACGGCGTTTGCTGAGGAGTTCAATACCCACGCCAACCCGCCATTGCTCAAGCTCTCGTGGCCAAATCGCAAGAAGCAGAAGCTGGCATATACCGAGCGGGTTGAAGCGCGATCAGAGCCCGTGGCGCCGCGGGTCGAGGCTTCGACTGTCCCGACCACGTCGGAGCAACGACAAGCCAGGGAGCATTCCCGTGCGGGCCGTTGGGTACGGAAAGAACTCCGCAATGCTCGGCGCGTAACGCTGGTGTTTGCCTTGCTGCTATCGCTTGTGTTTGCCGCACCTATGATCGGTGGATCGATCACGCTGGATTGGTTGCTCGGTTTCGCACCGGGATCATCCACCGAAGTGGTGGGCGGCGATTGGAACCTGCGCTCAGGCCCAACTCAGGAATCGGATGTGCGCACTCTGTTACGACAGGGGCAAGAGGTTCAGGTTAGCGGATCGCCAGTGGTGGCCGAGGATGGACTCTGGTGGCCGGTGAGTACCGAGGTAGATGGTGAACGTATCCACGGCTTCGCCTTCGATCCCGGTCTTGCTCGTACCTGGCTCATGGATCGTGCCGCCGGAATCGAGCTTTCGCGCGATACCTGGGGTGATCGTTGGGATAGGGTGACTGGCTTCTTACCTGGTTGACGTCGCAACGAAATGGTCGAGGAGATCGTGTACCTTCTCAACCTCCAGATACGTTCCCGGCCAGTTCTCAGCGTGCACGATCTCGGTGTGTTCCATATGCCACGTATGAGGATTCGGCACGTAGACGGCATTGATACCGGCTTCCAGGGCCGCCTGAATATCTGATCGCAGTGAGTTGCCAATCATCCACGTCGATCCTGGATCCAGATTCAGACCATCGATAATCTCTCGGTATGTGCCCACCGTTTTGTCGTCGGTGATGATCTGGAACTCGAAGAAATCCGACAGGCTGGATCGATTGATCTTGATCTGCTGTTCTTCCTCATCGCCCTTCGTGAACATCAGTAATGTGTGATGGGATCGGAGAGCGGTAAGTGTTTCCGCCACGCCGGGGATTGGCTCCATTTCCTGTTCAAGAATAGCCAGCCCCAGTTTCTCGACCCGTTCTTCATCTCCGGGATCATTCTCGGGAGCGAGTTGCCGAAAAGTTTCGACCATGCTCGTGGCGAATGCGCGTGCACCATAACCGTTCTTGCGCTCGAAGGTATCGAGCACCTCACGGATATCCTGCCGGGTTAAGTGCTCCGAGTGCAGCATGTCGATGAAGGTGTGGATCGCCTGCTCGAAGTAGGTGTTGCATTCCCACAGCGTGTCATCCGCATCGAATATCAGGGTTTGATTATCTCGAAGCATTGGGCAGAATCCCTTCATTTCACGGAATTTTCGGGCGGATGGCATAACTCGTGCGTTAACGAAGCTTAGTTAGTGTCATATTGACATTAACTCCCGGGTTCTCTACCATTGCCCCGTACGAAAACGGCGGAGTTTGCTTTGTGTTGAAGCGAACCAGCAAAGGAGGCACCGCACATGGTGCAAGACGCCACAAAAACCCTTTGGCCTACAACGGCCACAACCACCGATAACGCTACCACAGCCACGGTCTGGTTCCACCAGCCGCAAATGGATGTGGCCAGTTGTACCCCCGAAGAGAGTGTTGGCGCATACAACCGCCTGCAGAACTACGGGCAAACACCTTTCCGACAGGAAAAGATCGATACCAGCTACTTCAAGATGCCGGCCGCCGAGCGCGATGCGAAGATCTTTGAGCTCCGCCGTCAGCTTGGCACCCGCCTCACGATTCTGGGTCACCACTATCAGCGCGATGAAGTCGTGCAGTTCGCCAACTTCCAGGGCGATAGCTATAAACTGAGCCAGATGGCCGCTGAGCAACGTGAGGCCGAGTTTACCCTGTTCTGCGGTGTCCACTTTATGGCGGAGAGTGCCGATATCCTCGGTGCTCCGAACCAGAAGGTGATTCTGCCGAATATGGAAGCTGGCTGCTCCATGGCCGATATGGCCAAGCCAGAAGATGTGGAGGTCGCCTGGGAGGCGCTGCATAACCTCGGCGTCGATAAAATCGTACCGATCACCTACATGAACTCCGCCGCCAGCATCAAGGCATTCTGTGGCAAGAATGGAGGCATCGTGTGCACCTCATCGAACGCCACACGGGTATACGATTGGGCCTTCGAGCGCGGCGAACGCATCATGTTCTTCCCGGATGAGCATCTTGGTCGCAACACCGCCATCAAGAAGGGCATCAGCAACGACGAGATGGTGGTCTGGGATCCGATGGAGCCGCTCGGTGGTAATACTCCTGAGCAGTTGCAGAACGCCAGGGTGATTCTCTGGAAGGGCTACTGCAGTGTGCATGCCCGCTTCAGTGTCGAGCAGATCCAGAAAGCTCGCGAAGAGTATCCGGAAGTGAATGTTCTGGTTCACCCGGAATGCCGCGCCGAGGTGGTTGCGCTTTCCGATTACGACGGTTCCACCGAATTCATCGTTGAAACCATTCGCAATGCCCCGTCGGGATCGGTGTGGGCGGTGGGTACCGAGATCAATCTCGTGCGCCGTTTGCAATCGCAAATGCCGGATAAAACTATCTTCTGCCTCGATCCAGTGATTTGCCCGTGCAGCACTATGTATCGAATCCACCCGGCATACATGCTCTGGGCACTGGAGAACCTCGTTGAGGGCAAGGTCGTGAATCAGGTGGTGGTCGATCCGGATATCAAGCGCGATGCAAAGATTGCGCTTGATCGCATGCTTTCCGTGCCATAACACATCTGCATTCTGCACATGAGAAAGGAGTGAGGCGTACTGCCTCACTCCTTTCTGTTGGTCTGTAATTACTTGCGATTGATCCAGTAGAACGGCGTGGAGAAGTGTCGACGGATGGTAGCTTCATCCTGCCGGCTCATACTGGTACCCGCTTCGTAACGGGGCGCACTTACCAACTCCTCGTGGGTTACATGTGCCACGAGTTCGCCATTCTCCAGACGCATCCGTTCGCCCGGAAGGGCGAGAGTTTTCCGACCCAAGCCTGGTTTCCTGCTGGTGCGCACAATCACATAACGCAGCAGCATATCCTCGCCGCTGAGTACTCCATGGTCGTGCTCGTTTGCACCATCCACCGGATTCGGCTCGAACAGCAGATCCTCTGCCCGACCTATCACTTCGCCGTATCGGCTCCGCACCAGGCGGCCACGGAAATCGCGGCGCGATCCCTGCAAATCCGGGGTGTTTACGATGTGGTTGAGCGGCGACGCCGCATCGGCGATCACCACTGCTCCGAGCGCTCGCGGTCCAGTCTCCAACAGATCGGATGCGCGCCGGAATACCGATGGATCGGTTCGTGCCAATCCGATATACACCGGCATGCTCTTTCGGAGCAGGTGCAATACGCTGCGAAGCTTGTTCGTATCCGTGGTTGTGATGGCAATGAATGCCGACCCAACCACAATCCGCTGCTCCATGTAACGCGCTTCATCGTGATCGAAGCCAAACGTCATGAATGTTTGCGACAACTGATGGATGGCCGAACCCTCGCGAGGATCAAATTCCTCCTCGTCCTGGGAGGATTGCATCGTATCTCGAATCGTACTAAGGATTTGCCCCACAGGACCGGCCGAGAGATACGCCGCGCGATCTGGCAGGATGAGCGAGGCGAGACCCTTCAACCACTTGCCGGCAGCATCCAGACTGCTCTTGGCCACAACCTCGGAAAGCACCGTACGGTAGGGGTTCAGCTCGTCATCTTCTCGAAGTACCTGCTCACGCAGAATCACCGAAATGGTGTTTGGCTTCAGTTCGCTGCGACGCAATTGCGCGAGCACGTGCTCGGCGTCGATAACATCGTCGAACAGTGTGGCCAGAGTGAAAGCGGCCTGTTCTGATCCTGGGCCCCGACTTTCGGAAATGGGCAAGGTGGCACTCATAGGTTCACCTTCTCCGATGCACGTAATGCGAATCGACTCTTTCCGGGCTCAACAAATGGTGTATCGAAGTGATTTGGCGAGAGCGGCTGCAGGCTGAGTGTACTGAGTTCCGCATCGATCACATTGTCGCGAGATCGGAGCAGACTACTGACGATCACTTGCACCGCTGCACCGATCGGAATCGCGATGATGGAGCCGGCTGGCCCACCGAGCTGATTACCGATGAGCACGGCCAGAATCACCGTAAGCGGTGTCATACCAACCGCATGCTTCATGATGCGCGGTACCAGCAGGGCGCCTTCCAGTTGCTGAATAGCGAATACCAGAATCAGCACGAGAATCGCCTTTTGTGGCGAATCCGTGAGTGCTACCAAGGCGGCAGCTGCACCACCCAAAATGGGACCGATGTACGGGATGATCTCTGTAAACCCGGCGAAGATCGCCAGCGCGAGCCAGAAGCGCAAATCGATGGCGTAATATACCGTTCCCGAAATGACACCGATGGCCACCATCAGCATCAGCTGACCGCGTGCCCAGCCGCCGATACGGTACTCAACCTCATCCCAAATGGCATGTGCACGAGGGCGAGCAGAGAAGGGGAACAACCCCAGGAATCCACGCTTGATGGAGACTTTTTCGACGGTCCAGTAGAAGGTGACGATCAGCATGGAGATGACACTGAGGCTGGCTCCAAACACCGTATTCACCACACTGAACGCCTGATCCGTATTGACATTCGGATTGGTGCGGAAACGACTCCAGGATGTCTCCACTTGCGTGATCGTGCGGAGTGCACTGCGCTTGATGGTCTCATTTTCCAGCGCCATCGCCTGAGTGCGAAGATTTTCGAAGATTTCGGGAATCGCCTTGTCGAAGTTGCCTATTTGTCGGGCAAGCAACGGCGATGCGTAGTAGATTGCCACGCCGAGAATGGCGAAGAACAGAACGTAGAGCAGCAGCAGCGATTGTCCGCGGCTCAGCCCCACACGGCGCAATCGATTGATCAGGGGGTCGATCACCGCGCCAAAGAGAATCCCGATAGCGAGTAGTAGCAGGATCGAACGCACCTGCCACACAAAATACGCACCTACGGCAATGGCGATGACCATAACGGTGGCAATGGTGACCCGCAGAATGTATGGCTTTGTTGACATTCTGAATCGCTCCGTTAGCCAACGAATGGAAGGAGGAAGGGGCACATGCCCCTTCCTGAGAAGAATGCGTCTACGGCTGGCAGATGTACTTGTCGGCGTCGGCCGGAGTTTCCAGCAGTTCCGACTTCAGGTCTTCGTAACCTTCGCGGCCCATCAGTGCGTAGGTGGCGTTCTTGCCCGCCTCTACACCTGGTTGACCAAAAGGATTTACATGATACAGCGCACCAGCCATAACTGTCTGGAGCTGCATCATATAGAAGAACTCACCCACAATACCGGCATCGATGGTCGGGATGTGAATGGTGAGGTTCGGGCGCTCGGCCTCGGTGAGTGCCCACGCTGTGGCGAGGCGCTCGCGGCTGAGCAACTGCCCCAGCTCACCACCCTTGAGATAGCCAAGATCAGCGTGTGGCGGCTCCGGAATCGCGACCGAATCGCGATATTCCTCGACTGCAACCAACTGAATCAGTTTGTCGTTCGGACCTTCAGTGTAGAGCTGCACCTGGCTGTGCTGATCGATAGCACCAAGGGCCTTGATCGGCGTCTGACCGGCGTAGACGACCTGGTTATCGGTGCTGAGCTTCTTGCCCAGACTCTCTGCCCACAACTGGCGGAACCAGTCGCTGATGCCAAACAGGCCATCGGCGTACGGCATGGTGACCAGCATGGACTTATCGTGCTCGGTATCGGCAATCACCGAAAGCGCAGCAAGCAGGTATGCCGGGTTATCACGTACGACATCGGTGAGCGATCGCTCGCGCATGGCGCGGGCACCCGCCAACATGGCGTGGATATCCACACCAGCCAGCGCTGCCGGAATCAGGCCTACGGCGCTGAGAACGGTCTGTCGACCATCAACTCCGGGAGGCACCGGGAAGGTGCGGAACCCCTGCTCGTTCGACATCTGGCGCAGAATGCCGGATTCCGGATCGGTGGTGGCAATAATCTGCTTCGCAGCTTGCTCTTCACCGACGGCGGCCACAAGAGCATCACGCACAACAAGGAAGTTGGCAGCCGTTTCGGCGGTTTGGCCACTCTTGGAAACCACATTCACCAGCGTCTTGCTGAGATCCACGGTCTCCAGGGTGGCCTTCACCTTTTCGGGATCCGGATTATCCAGCACGAAGAAGCGTGGACCAACGCGCTTGCCCTTCGGCAGCAAGTTTCGATGCGGGTGGGCAAGGGCCATGATGGTCGCGATGGCGCCCAACGACGATCCACCGATACCGATAAGAATGAAATCGTCAAATTCTTCGCGCGCGGTGGCGGCGAACTCGGCGATTTCATCGGCCAGCGCGATGTTATCCGGCAGATCCTGCCAGCGCTGAACCTGCTGGCTGTGCTCGGCGTTAATGCGCTCGTGCTGCTCGGTGATATAGCCTTGCAGCGCATCCAGTTCGGCATCGCTCACACCGTGGGCATTACCAACCGCGCTGCTCATCGCATTGCGGTAATCAATAACGAGGCGAGAGGAAAGCTCTTGCGACATTGGTTACACCTTTCAGAGACTCATCATCGGGAACAACACCCAGCGAACGTACATCATACGCCTGAAAGAATAGCACTGAGCAGGGGTTTCCGACTCCAATCCTGCAGAACTCGTACCCGATTACGAATCTGGCGGAGACGTGAAAGCTCCCGTACCATTACAGAACAATTGTATTCACGCATGGACACATCTGAATCCACCCTCGTTGTATACAGATGTGTTGTCGCAACAGGAGTTCTCAAATGACCTCATTGCTCGGAGTAAAGAAACAGGTAGCAGAGATGGCCAAGGATCATGTTTGGCCTCATCAGCTCGCATGGAATGTTCAGGCTGAGGAAGATGGCCTCACCATTTTCGAGAGCGGCAAGAACTCCACCCTCACAGATATCCATGGCAAGGAGTACCTGGATGGTATCTCTGGCCTTTGGGTGGTGAACGCCGGTCACGGCCGTGAGGAAATCGCCGATGCAATGGCCCAGCAGGCAAAGAAGCTGGCATACGTTTCTTCGGTGCAGTACACGAACGAACCGGCCGCCCAGCTTGCACACAAGATCTCCGAGATCACCCCTGGCGATCTCAGCCGATCCTACTTCGTGAGTGGCGGTTCGGAAGCTGTGGAAACAGCCCTCAAGATCGCCAAGCAGGTGCAGGCCATGCGTGGCTTCCCTCGCCGCTACAAGGTGATCGCCCGCCGCGGTAGCTACCACGGTATGACTCACGGCGCCATGAGCCTCACCGCCAGCCGCGATGAGAAGTGGTTCGGTCCGTTCATGTACGGTGTCTCCCACGTGCCCGCCCCGAATCATTACCGCAACGACTTTGGTCTCGAAGGCGAAGCCGGCGATATCATGGCCGCGAAGTACGTTGAGCAGGAAATCATCAACCACGGTCCGGAAACAGTAGCCGCCGTCATCGGTGAACCGATCTCCAGCGCTGCCGGCATCCATGTTCCCAGCCCGAAGTACTGGCAGATGCTGCGCGAAATCTGCGATCGCCACGGTGTCATCCTCATTGCCGATGAAGTGATCAACGGCTTCGGTCGCACCGGCACCATGTTCTGCATGGAGCAGATGGGTGTTACACCAGACATCATGACCATGGCCAAGGGCCTCACCAGCGGCTACATGCCGATGGGCGCTGCCGTTGTATCGCCGAAGATCTTCGAAGAGTTCGAGAAGCAGTCCGATGTAGCCATGGGCCACTTGCTCACCTTCGGTGGACACGCCGTTGCCGCTGCGGCTGCATTGAAGAACATCGAGATCTTCGAGGAAGAGAACCTCGTTGAGCGTGGAGCCGAAATGGGCGAGTACCTCGGCGAGCAGCTTGAGCAGCTTCGCAGCCACCCATCTGTCGGTGATGTGCGCGGCGTTGGCCTCCTCCGCGGCCTCGAGGTCGTGAAGAATCGCGAAACCAAGGAACCGCTCGCCAAGAACGACAAGTTCTGCATTGAGCTTGGCAAGAAGGTCTTCGCGAAGGGCCTGGTCACTCGCACCTGGAACATCGTCCACTTCGCACCGCCGTTGGTGGTGACGAAGGATGAGATCGATCGAATGGTCGCCATCGTCGATGAAGCCCTCACGGAAACTGAGAAGGAATTCGCACACGAGATCGAGGGATAGTCAGAACCGCTTCTGAAACTGGCGAGGACGTCCAACTGGACGCCCTCGCTGTTGTTTTCGGTTCACTAGCGCTTGCTCGGCCACCAGTTCCAGCGTCCCATAAGCTGCATGGTAGCGGGCAGGAGCAGGAGTCGAACAATGGTGGCATCGACGAACACAGCGATTGCCAATCCAATTCCCAGGGCCTTCACCACATCCAGTTGGCTGAACGCGAACGCCAGAAACACCACCATCATCATCAGAGCGCTGGCCGTCACGATCCCGGCGGAATCGTTGAGGCCCTCGCGCACAGCGCGAGTAGTGTCGCCATGCTCCTGCCACGATTCGCGAATGCGGCTGAGCATGATGATCTCGAAATCCATACCGAGCCCGAAGAGGAAGCAGAACATCAAAACCGGTAGCAGCATCACTGTGGTGCCGTTTGCTTCCGCACCGAAGAGCGAAGCAAGATGCCCTTCCTGAAAAATCCAGACCAGCATTCCGAACGAGGCTCCCATCGATGCCAGGTTGAGAACGATTGCCTTGATCGGGAGCACCGCCGATTTGAGGTGAATGAATAGCGCAATTCCGGTGAGAATAAGCACCCACGTCAGTACGACAGGTGTGCGCGATGAGATGTGGTTGAGCAGGTCCAGATCGAGCGCCACCGCACCACCGACATTCAGAATCAGACCTTTAGTTGGTGTCAGTTCGAATTCTTGCCGGATCGTTCGCACAAGGTCATGCAGATCCTCGCTGGAGAGATTCGGATCCGGGATCACCGTTATCAACGCAGCATTGGGTGTGAGTACCGAGCGGCTGACCGTCACCAGATCAGGTTCCAGCAGGAAACTGGAAGCGAGGGTGTTGGAGGTGAATCCGGTGGGGATGAGACTCCACAGGCTTTCGACTCGCTGGACGCCGTCGATAGATGCCACGAGTCGAGTAACGTCCCGAAATCGATCCAGATTTCCAGCCTCAAGCATGGTTCCGCGTTCTGGCTGAATCACGATCTCTATCGGCGA
>JAFAEA010000160.1 GCA_023424355.1 Chloroflexota bacterium
CCTCGTCCCATGTCAGCAGCGGGAACTCGACCACCCACGCGTACGCCATCACATTCGGATCGGCCAGCTCAAGGCGAGCACCGAATTCATCGCGCAGGGCGGAGAGAGTCTTGGCGACGACTTCCGCGTTGTCGGCGACGAACAGCACCAAATCGCCCTGCTCGGCACCGATACCGGTGGTCATCGCGGCGATCTCTTCCTCGGTCAGGAACTTGGCGATCGGGCTCTTGAGGCCTTCTTCCTGAAGCTGCATCGTCGCGAGTCCCTTGGCACCGGCGCTCTTGGCGAGTTCGGTGATCTCATCGATCTGCTTGCGGGTGTAGTTGGCACAGCCCGGCACCACGATCGCCTTCACCTGGCCACCGTTTTCGAGCACGCCGGCGAACGCCTTGAAGCCGGTACCACGGAGGGCATCGCTCACATCCTGCAGCTCCATCCCGAAGCGGAGATCCGGGCGGTCGTTGCCGTACTTGTCCATCGCTTCCTGATAGGTCATGCGTGGGAACGGCTTCTGCATGATGGTTTTGTTGCTGTACTTCTCGGTGACCTCGATCATCATCGCTTCCATCAGATTCATCAGATCTTCCGGAGTCACGAAGCTCATCTCGATATCGAGCTGGGTGAATTCTGGCTGGCGATCGGCGCGCTGGGCTTCATCGCGGAAGCAGCGGGCGATCTGGAAGTAGCGATCGAGACCACTCACCATCAGCAGCTGCTTGAGGATCTGCGGACTCTGTGGCAAGGCGTAGAACTCTCCCGGTTGGGCCGAGCTCGGCACGAGAAAGTCGCGGGCGCCTTCCGGCGTGGAGCGGATGAGGAGGGGAGTTTCGACTTCCACAAAGCCACGCTCATCCAGGAAATCGCGCATGAACTTCACCACGCGGTGTCGCAGCAGCACATTGTTCTGCATGCTCGGGCGGCGAAGATCCAGATAGCGATACTTGAGTCGCAGCGATTCGTCGTAATCGCCTTCTTCGTTGATGTAGAACGGCGGCGTCTTGCTCTCGTTGAGAATGGTGATGCTGCGCGCTTCAACCTCGATCTCGCCGGTGGACATCTTCGGATTCACCGTGCCCTCGGGGCGATTGCGCACAATGCCCTCAACGGAGATCACGAACTCGTTGCGCAGCTTGTTGGCGATGTCGTGCGCGTCCTTGTCGATCTCGGGATTGAACACCACCTGCGTGATGCCAAATCGATCGCGCAAATCGATGAAGATCAGTCCACCGAGATCGCGACGTCGGTTGACCCATCCCTGCAGGGTGACAGGCGATTCCGCCTGCGCTGCGGTGAGCGATCCGCAGGTGATTCGGCCAATTGCATCGGGTGCTACATCAACGGGAAGCATTTTACTCTCCTGAATTGCCGGCAGTAACGGAGCCGGTTACATGTTGTTCAAGTGCCTGTTTGAGTACGTCGTTCGGATCTTCGTCCGCAGCGATGATAGCTGCCACAGCATCCAGCAAGGCCTGCCGTCGCCCGCCAGGTTCAGAATCGGCTACCTCAATCGGGTGCTTCTTCAGCACACGGGTGGCGCGTTCCAGCGCCGGCATGCTGTGTGGCTGACCATCGGCAGCCTTCTCCGGTCGGTTCGGCTTCTCAGCCTTCTCCTGAGCCTTCACCCTTTGCCACAGGCCCACAACCTCATCGGCATTGGTGGCGGCATCGTCGCCGAATACGTGTGGATGCCTCCGCACGATCTTGGTGACGATACCGGAGTACACATCCTCTAGTCGGAACGCACCGCGCTCCTCGGCGATTTGGGTGTGCATCATGATCAGCATCAGCAAGTCGCCGAGCTCTTCCGCCAGGTTCTCGTCGTCGCCGGAATCGATGGCGTCGATAACCTCGTACACCTCATCGGCAAGCGATTTCGCGAGGGTGGCGTTGGTTTGCTTGCGATCCCACGGGCAGCCGTCATCATCGCGCAGGGCCGCCATCACATGCTGAAGCGTGGCTGCCGATGCCGTTGCTTCGAGATCGGATTGCGCCGGCACGTAGATCGCCAGCAGCGGTCCGCCGCTGTGATCCGCAAGCTCGGCGATGGTGGATGACTCTCGCTGCTCGTTCTCGAGCCCTGCGGCCGAGATCAGCTCAACGACATGATCCGGTGGGAACACGCGCGCAAGCTGATTTGATGCCGCCTGCATGAGCTCGTTGTTGTACACATGCGTGATGAGCACCGGCAGGCGAGGGGAGAAGTTGAGCAGTCCGCCTTCGAACGGCGATTTCCGGTTGGTGGCAGCAATTTGCCATCCGGATGCCATCTGCACCCGATCCCGAATCGGATCGATGCCAAGCGCACTCGCGAGCAGATCTGTCGCGGAAATGCCGTCGATCACCTGCGTAGTGAGTCCGATCTCGGTCGCGCTCTTGAGCACAGTTTCGACCAGTCCTTCGCCAAAACGAGGGTGACCCGGGATGGCGAGCACTACGGGATCGACCTGTGCACTCGCAATCACGACGGCCGCAGATTGATGCCATCGATTCGTGGCATTCGGATCGTGGAATTGCTGCAGATCGGTTACGTTCTCCGCGCCAAGCAGATCGCCCATCCCCACATCCTCGTGACCACGCACGAAGATATGCTTCGCATTCGCGAGAGCTTCCTGCGCTGCGATCGTTCGGAAACGGGCAGGACCTGGTCCCAACCCAATAATGGTGATAGCTGGGATCATTTCTTCTCGGCCTTATCGGCGCTGCTACCGAGGCTCAGCACGGCCATGAAGGCCTCCTGTGGGATTTCGACACTACCCACCATCTTCATGCGGGCCTTGCCTTCCTTCTGCTTCTCGAGGAGCTTGCGCTTACGAGAAACGTCGCCACCGTAACACTTGGCCAACACGTTTTTGCGCATGGCCTTCACGGTTTCGCGACTGATGATTCGGCTACCGATGCTTGCCTGAATCGGCACATCGAACATCTGGCGCGGAATGAGTTTGCGCAAGGCTTCTACCAAGCCACGACCCTTGTAGTAGGCATCGTCCTTGTGGCAGATCATGCTGAGCGCATCCACACTCTGGCCGTTCACCAGCACATCGAGCTTCACAAGATCAGCGCCACGCATTTCGGCGAACGAGTAATCGAGGCTGGCATAACCCTGCGTGCGACTCTTGAGCTGATCGTAGAACTCCACGATGAGTTCCGCGAGCGGAATCGAGTATTTCAGCTGCACGCGCTCTTCATCCAGATAGATCATATCGCCCGGAATCGCGCGCTTGTTGGTGGTGAGATCCATGATGGTGCCGATGTAGCGACTCGGCGCGATGATGTTGAGATCCATCCACGGCTCGCGGATTTCGTTGATTTGTCCGAAATCTGGCATATCCGATGGGTTATCGATCTTCTTGATTTCGCCGCTGCCAAGTTCCACTTCGTATTCCACGCTTGGGGCGGTGGCGAGCAGATCGAGCTTAAACTCGCGCTCGAGTCGCTCCTGGATGATTTCCATATGGAGGAGACCGAGGAAGCCGCAGCGGAAGCCGAAGCCGAGTGCAGCCGAACTCTCCGCCTCGAAGGTGAGGCTGCTGTCGTTGAGCTGCAGGCGCTCCAGCGCATCTCGGAGATCCGGGAACTCATCGGAATCCACCGGGTACAAACCGGCGAACACCATCGCCTTGGCCGGCTGATAGCCGGGCAGGGGGGATTCGGCACGTCTGGAATCCAGCGTGATCGTATCGCCGACCTGAACATCCTTCACAACCTTGAGGCCGGTGGCGATATAGCCCACCTCGCCAGTACGAAGGACATCCACAGCGGTCATGCCCGGATTGAAGCAGCCAATTTCGAGGATATCGGCATGCTTGTTTGTGCCCATGATGCGGATGCGCTCTTCGGAGTGAAGCTCGCCATCCACGATCTTGACGTAGGCAATCACACCCTTGAATGCATCGTAGTGACTATCAAAGATCAGAGCTCGCAGCGGCTTCTTGCCGCCTTCGTTGGAAGGAGGCGGGATGTGCTTGACGATGGCTTCGAGAATATCCGGTACACCAACACCGGTCTTGGCGCTGGCCGGGATGATTTCGTCATCAATGAGACCGATGAAATCGCCGACTTCCTTGCTCACCCGTTCCGGATCGGCATTGGGGAGGTCGATCTTGTTGACCACGGCGATCATCGCCAGCTCGTGTTCGAGGGCGAGATACACATTGGCCATCGTTTGCGCTTCGATACCCTGCGCGGCATCGACCACGAGCAAGGCACCCTCGCAGGCGGCGAGGCTGCGGCTAACTTCGTAGCTGAAGTCCACGTGGCCAGGGGTGTCGATGAGATTGAGTTCGTACTCGTTTCCATCGTTGGCGGTGTAGTTCATGCGAACAGCACGTGCCTTGATGGTGATGCCCTTTTCGCGCTCCAGATCCATGGAATCCAGCATCTGCTCCTGCAGATCGCGCTCGGAAACCGTGCCCGTGCTTTGCAACAGGCGATCGGCGAGAGTGGATTTCCCATGATCGATGTGGGCGATGATGCTGAAATTGCGAATGTGACTCGTGTCGATAGGTGTAGTCATGTATAGAGGGTACGTCCGTAATGAGCGCGAGGCAGCCAACACAATTGCGTCAGGCGAGCCTGCGCAAAATAACTTCTCAAGTATAGCGAAGTTGCTGTAGTCGGGAGCGTGATCGGAACTGCAGCCCATGGAAGTTTGGCTTCAGTTGCCAAATTCAGCCGGAAGCAGACGGTAGCGCCGATGGACCCCGCACCTCACGACATATCCCTCACAGATTTCAAGAGCTCGAAAGAGATATTCCGGCAACCTCGATGTCTCGTGTCATACCGCGGGACTGGCCAATTTCGGGGCATTTGTTATACTTATTCCTAGATGAGAATGATTCTCATATACGACTAAAATGCTCGGATTTATGGGCAAATCCAGGCGAAGAGCGATCGCGAAGGCAGGAACTTATGGACCAGATTGTGGACTACATACGACATCGGCATTTGGCGATGGCAGCAGTGCTCGCCTGGGTTTTTAGCCTGCTCGGTTTCGTGCTCGATCTCACCACATCTGTGCCGCATTCCGTGATCGTGGCTTTCTATGTCGCCGCCTATGTATTCGGTGGAACCACCGCTGCAATCGAAGCAGGCAAGGATCTCCTCAATCGCAAAATCAATGTCGATCTCCTCATGGTCCTCGCGGCGATTGGTGCCGCAGCTCTGGGGCAGTGGCTCGAGGGCGCCATTCTCCTCAGCCTCTTTTCAACGTCGAACGCGCTCGAGTACTACACCATGGACCGCACCCGCTCCGCGGTGAAATCGCTGATGGATCTCACTCCGCCAACGGCTCGTGTCGAACGAGATGGCCAACTCTGCGAGATTTCCGTCGATGATGTGGTTATCGGCGATCGCGTGGTGATTCAGCCAGGGGAACGAATCCCGGTCGATGCCAGGATTGTGGCCGGAGCGTCCGCTGTCGATCAGGCGGCAATCACCGGTGAATCGCAGCCTGTTTCGCTGAAGGCTGGCGATTCCGTCTATGCCGGCACCATCAATGGCAACGGTGTGCTTCACACCGAAGTGACCAAACTCTCTACCGATACGACACTCGCGCGGATTGTGCGGCTGGTTTCCGATGCGCGCAGCGATCAATCGGATTTGCAGGAGTTCGCCGAAGGTTTCGAAGGCAAATACGCAGCGGGTGTGATTCTTGTCTCTCTGCTGGTTGGCATCGTGCCGATCCTCTTCGGTGCCGAGCCGCAGCCAACGATCTATCGCGCCATGACCCTGCTGGTGGTGCTTAGTCCGTGTGCGCTGGTGATCAGCACACCGGCTGCGACCCTCAGTGCGCTGGCTAACGCTGCTCGAAACCGGGTGCTGGTGAAGGGTGGACGCGCCATGGATCTGCTGGGCTCAGTCAGCACCATCG
>JAFAEA010000242.1 GCA_023424355.1 Chloroflexota bacterium
TGGCTCCCCACAAATGGCGGGCATCATCCACACTCATCTTCACCACGGTACTCGCACTGATACCAGCCATGACGAGCATACGAAGTTCATCCATCGGCTTGAGCCCAGGCCGAATGTTCACGTCAAACACCAGCGGGATTGATTTGTCACCTGCAGTTCGGATCGCTGTGAGCACTGCATCAGCACTCGGGGAAGCACACATGGCCACGGAGCCAAACACCACGGCTTCCACATCGTCCATATCCATTTCATCGGGAGAGAGCAGGCGGTCGGCATGGCGGTGGAGTCGGAAATGGCCGTCGCCATGTTCATCGGCCCAGGCAAGCGCAATGGTGGTTGGGGTGTCGGAAGCAATCCGCACCCGGGATGTATCGATAGCTTCAGCCTTGAGACGCTGCAGGAGTCGCTCCCCGAAGGGATCATCTCCCAGCACGGTACGCAGTTGTACCGGCACATCCAGACGGGCGAGACCCACAGCAACATTGGCAGGAGCCCCACCCTCGCGGATGGACAACGCATCGCCATCAATCAAATTGCTGCCTTTGGGAGCGATAAGATCGACAAGGCATTCGCCGATTGAGACGACAGGTCGCGTCATGCGGTGGATCGGACTTTGACGGGCGGATCCGCCTCGCGGCGAACCCTGTTCACCTGACGGAGTTGTTCCAGCTTCTGCAGCATGGTGGAGAGGTGGTTCAGATCCTCAACCTCCACGACTGCCCGGAAGGTGACTGTGCGATCGTCGTGCGTTTGCGTGGCCATACTGAGGATATTTACACGCTGATCGGCCAGCAAAGTCGAAATATCCTTCAGCAATCCAACCCGATCTTCGGCATCGATGATGATCGAAACCGGGTGTGTTTCGTTGCTCTGATTTCCCCAGGTAACGGGGACGAGCCGTTCAGGATCCGGGATGTGCGTGACATTCGGACAGTCCTGTCGGTGATACACCACACCTCGCCCGCGAGTGATGTAGCCCACAATCGGCTCCGGTGGAAGTGGCTTACAACAGTTAGCCTGCATAGTGAGCACATTGCCGGCACCCATGACCTCAACTCGCGCAGGCTTGGTCGGGACCCGGATGGATGGCGATGTGGGCACGACATCCTTGATGCTCACATCGAGCCGGGATGTGATGCTGTGTGCCGAAATCGCACCGTAACCGATGGCGGCATAGAAATCGTCCAGCTTGGTGTAGCGTGGATACTTCTCCATCACCTCTTCATGGCGAACATTGAGGGCCAGGCGCTGCAATTCCTTTTCGAGCGTCGCCTTGCCGCTGGAGATGTTCTCATCTCGCTCCTGGCGGCGGAACCACTGGCGCACCTTTTCACGGGCAGAAGCGGTTTTGATGTAACCGTTCTCTACCTGAAGCCAATCCCGGCGCGGGCCCTTCACTGATTTGCCGGTGCGAATCTCCACGATTTGCGCGTTGTTGAGTTCGTATTTGAGATCAACTTGCTGGCCGTTCACCGTAGCACCAATGGTGTGATGCCCCACTTCGGTATGGATGCGATAGGCAAAATCGATCGGCGTGGCACCGCGTGGGAGTTCAATAATGTCTCCGGCCGGTGTGAAGCAGTAGATCATATCCTGGAAAACATCGGACTTGAGAGATTCGACGAATTCCTCAGCATCGGCGACTTCATCGCGCCAATCCATGAGTTGTCGGAGCCAGGTGATCTTGGCTTCAAGGCGCTGATCGCCCTTCGTGCCTTCCTTGTATCGCCAGTGAGCGGCGATACCGTATTCGGCAACGTGGTGCATTTCCCAGGTGCGGATCTGGATCTCGACCGGGTGACCTGCAGGACCAATCACCGCCGTGTGGAGGCTTTGATACATGCTCTCTTTTGGCGTGGCGATGTAATCGTCAATCTCACCCGGTACCGGGTGCCACTTGCCGTGGACGAGTCCGAGCGCGGAATAACATTGGGTGACATCCTCAACAATGATGCGAATGCCAATAACATCGTAAATCTCATCGAATGCACGGTTCTTCCGATTCATCTTGCGATAGATCGAGTAGATGTGCTTTTTGCGACCATAGAGTTCCGCGCGGATTCCGGCATCTGTGAGGAGTTGCCGCAGTTCTTCGATCACCTTCTGAAGGGCTACAGAGCTCTCCTCGCCACGTCGCTCCAGTTCCTCGATGATGTGGCGATACTCAATTGGGTGGAGATATTTAAAGGCCAAGTCCTCGAGTTCGGACTTGACCTGCCAAATACCCAATCGGTTTGCGAGCGGAGCGTAAATCTCCATGGTTTGCTGGGCAATACGTACCTGTTTATCAGGACGCATGGAGCCGAGCGTGCGCATGTTGTGGAGACGATCGGCGAGTTTAATCAGCACGACGCCGATATCATCCACCATGGCGAGGAACATCTTGCGCAGGCTCTCGGCCTGCTGTTCGCGTTCGCGTTCCTGGCGGTTGCGGCCATCTTCGGATTCGGGCATCCAGCGGATTTTACCGAGCTTGGTCGTGCCATCTACCAGCTGCGCAACGCGTTCGCCAAAAATCTCCTGGAGTTGCTCCAGCGTGACATCGGTATCTTCAACAACATCGTGAAGCAGGCCAGCAGCCATAGTTTCGCCATCGAGGCGCATCACCGCTAGGATGCGGGTGACTTCGATGGGATGAACGACGTACGGCTCGCCAGATTTCCGAAAATCGCCACCGTGGGCGGCGTAGGCAACGAGGAACGCTCTGGCAACGATAGAGATATCGCCACTGTGATCATCCTCATCGATGGCGTCGCTGAGCCGCTCGAGTGCGCACTGAACATCGGGCTCAAAGCTTTCGGGTGGCGGCACCACGAGGCTATGCTCGCTTTCCTGCATAACAGGATCGCGAAACATGTTGATTGTTTCAATCAGGTTTGATTCAGCCGTGGTGGGAGTCATTTCCACCTTCTCGCTACACCCAAAATATTCTGGTTCCCACACCAGAATATAATCCGCCGGGCCCGTGACGGGAAAAACGGCGGTAAGAGAATAGTTTAAGGAGGTTGTGCGGTAACGTCAATGCTGATCGTACTCAATGCACAACCAAATTCTCACTTTGCACGGGCTCGGGATCGGTGAATGTAGCAGCGGTATTGGCGGCAAACAGCAGCATTCCTACCGCTCCAATCAGACAGGGCCACAAAACTAACTCTGCACTGATCTGACCGTACATTCTTAGGCCAACAAAAAGCATGCCAAATGCACAACCGACCGTTACTAGCGCAATTTGTGGCGCACAGAGACGGGGCCAACGCATTTCAGCGGTGTCCGCAAGCTGTGGCACATAGCGATAACCGAATCCGCTAATGAGCAATCCGGCGAATCCGAAGAGATTTGCCACAAC
>JAFAEA010000305.1 GCA_023424355.1 Chloroflexota bacterium
AGGAAGCGATCATACGCCAGGAACCCGCGAATAATGTTCTTGCTGGGCTCTGCTCGATCAGCACGAAGGATGGTGTATTCGTTCCAGTGCGTAGGTAAATAGCGCTCGTAGGCACGTGCTTCCTGACTGTAAGCAATGCGTCTCACAGCATTTGGATCGATGGAAATCGGATACTCGGCAACACTGATCTCGCGATCGTTATAGCGAATCTTGCGCGCGTTGTAATCGATATCCACGCCTTCCAGATACGCCTCACAGGTGTACATGAAGCTGCGCGCATGGTTGCTGGTCTGGAAGCCGATGATGTCGTTTCCGAGCATCCCTTCGCAGATAGCGGCTCGCATTTCACTGGGCAAGAGTCGCCAGTAATCAGGATCTGGCCAGGGAATATGGATGAAGTGCTGAATGATCGCATTCGGTCGCATTTCACGGATCATCTGTGGGCAGAGGTAGAGGTGATAATCCTGCAGCATGATCACCGGTTCGCCATCGTCGTCGAGGTTGTCGCATGCGGCAACAATCTCATCGGCGAACTGTTGGTTGACCACAGCATACCCGTTTCGCCACGCGTCCCAAGTGTGATGGGTGATATCCGGAGTGCGTGGGGTGTCCCACAAGTAATGCTGCAAGAACCACAGCAGCGGATTTGAGATTTCGTTGTAATACTTGTTGTAGGCATCTTCATCGGGAGCAACAAATCGGAGCCGGAAGTTGGTGCCCGTTTCTTCCGGAGCAATGAACGCATCGCCGTTATCCAGCGCCTTCTGCCATCGTGCCCGGTCACCGCTGCTCATGGTGGCGGCGATCCAAACCGCTTCGTGCTCCTGCAGCACCGTACTCACGGCAGTGACAAGTCCGCCGCTTCCTTGTCGGCTGCTGAAGGTACCATTGCGTTCGAGGGAAAACTGAACCGGACCGCGGTTGGAAACCATGATGAGAGGTCGTTCCGCCAGCAGGCTCGTGATTCTGGCGTCGAGTTCGGCACCAGGATCAAGCTCTGGATTTTCGTCTGCGATGGCGTCTGCGTTCTTGGTCATCTCTCAGCGCTCCCTTGCATCCCCACGATGTGTGATCGAATCGATTCTGACCCATTCAGCATGATGCTTGCAGCATATTTTCGCAAGGCAGATGCCGAGAGCAAAAAGGGGACTGCGTTTGCGAACGCAGTCCCCTTCATCGGGTGATCGAATCCGATTAGACCTCTGTGGCCGGGTAGCCTTCATCGGCCAGTTCTGCCTGGATCTTCTCCAGCGATACCGAATCTGCATCGAAGGTCACATCGATGACCTTGGTATCGGCGGAGGCATCGACGGTCTCGACTCCGTCGAGCTGACTGAGACGATTCTTGACGGAGCTCACGCAATGTCCACAAGAGATATCCGGGGCCTGGAGGGAAACGGTTGTTGCTGCCATTTTTCTGTCCTTTCGTAGGTGAACGTCACCTCATTGAACGCTAGTTTAGTGCCCGCCCATATCCATGGGTTGTTCATTGCTGGGCGAGTTGGTGTCCAACATATTCATGCCGGTCTGCTCGGTTAGCCACCACATGCCGGCCCCAATGGCGATGGCGATGAGTGCGATGGCAGCCAGGTAGCCTGCCTGCTGAAGTCGTTGGCCAGTAGTTGGGTGAAGAATCTCGCGTGGATTCTCCGGAGTCTTGAACGATCGCAATCGGAGCGCGTTTGTCACCACACTCACCGAGCTCATGGCCATCGCTGCGGCCGCGATCATCGGGTTCAGCAGTATGCCGAAGGCCGGGTACAGCGCACCCATTGCCACCGGAATGAGCGCCACATTGTATCCAAACGCCCAGAAGAGTCCTTGCTTGATCGTATCGACGGTGCGGCGGCTGAGCGCGAACGCTGTGATGATGCCGTGCGGATTATCGCCGATAAGCGTGATATCGCTGGCGGCCATAGCCACATCTGTCCCGCTACCGATCGCGATGCCGAGATCGGCCGTGGCTAGGCTCGGCGCATCATTGATGCCATCGCCCACCATCGCGACCGTCTTGCCGTTAGCTTGCAGTTCCTGCACCTTTTCGGCCTTCTGATGCGGAAGCACACTCGCGACCACGTTCTCAATACCGACTTCTCTGGCGATCACATTGGCCGTGGCGGCGTTATCGCCTGTGATCATCCACACATCCAGGCCCAGCGCCTTAAGATCTGCAACGGTCTTGATCGATTCCGGCTTGAGCGCATCCGCGATGCCTAGCACTGCTGCAGGCTGGCGATCGATTGCCATCAACACCGGAGTCGCGCCCGCATTGGCGGCGAAGTTAGCCGGAGTTTCAAACGCATCAAACGGAATATTGTGATCACGCATGAAGGTTTCGTTGCCGATAACCACATCCTGGCCATCGATGGTGGCGAGGATTCCCTTTCCGGTCACGCTATCGAAGCGGGATGGAGTCGGGATCTCAAGCTCTCGGGAGCGAGCGGCCTCGACGATCGCCAGAGCCAGCGGATGCTCGGATTGCGATTCGGCGGCAGCGGCAAGCCGCAGTATCTCGTTCTCAGAAGATCCGTTCAGCACAGTGGCGCTGGTGAGTTCTGGCTTGCCACGAGTAATGGTGCCGGTTTTGTCCAACACCACGGTATCGATGCGACGAACCATCTCGAGAGCATCGCCACCCTTCACCAGAATGCCGTTCTCGGCAGCCTTGCCGGTTCCAACCATGATCGCGGTTGGTGCCGCCAATCCGAGTGCACACGGGCAGGCAATCACGAGCATTGCCACGAGTGTGGTGACGGCGTAGGCGAGTGACGGATCCGGACCAAAGAAGTACCAACCAAGGAAGGTGAGGGCAGAGAGAACCAGAACAATCGGCACGAAGATGCCGCTGATCTTGTCGGCCAGACGCTGCATTGGCGCCTTGCTGCCCTGGGCATCCTCTACCATGCGGATGATGTTCGCGAGTACCGTGTCTCGGCCGACAGCAGTTGCCCGGAACAGGAACGATCCGGTGGTGTTGATGGTCGAGCCAATTACTTCGTCTTCTGCGGATTTGGTGACCGGAACCGGCTCACCTGTGAGCATGCTCTCATCGATCGCCGAGGTGCCTTCTGTGATCAATCCATCTACCGGGATCTTCTCGCCGGGTCGCACTCGGATCACATCGCCGACCATCACATCTTCGGTCGGGATATCCTGCTCGATTCCGTTTCGAAGCACCCGCGCTGTGGGCGAGTTGAGTCCGGCCAGGGCACGAATCGCGTCACCGGTGCTCTTCTTTGCGCGAGCTTCCATCCAGCGCCCCATGAGAATGAGGGCAATGATGATGACCGCCGATTCAAAATAGAGGTGATAAGGAATCTGCCAGCGCTCGGCCAGATGCGGCCACAGCACCACAAATGCACTGTAACCAAAGGCGACGGATGTGCCCACTGCCACCAGCGTGTTCATATTGGTAGCACCGTGCTTCAGGGCGGCCCAAGTTGCGGTGTAGAACTCCTTACCTGCCCACACCTGAACAAATGCCGCAGCAATCAGAAGGAATGGCGCCAGTGTGCGCTCGCTGATCGGCAATGGCACGTACATCAGCACCATCATGATGGCGCCAATGGCCAAACTCACCAGACTCTTGGTCTTGAGTTCGTTGATATGTGCATCTCGCCGGCGATCGCGCTCGTCGGCATCTCGTTCGGTGTTGGATTTGCCAGATGTTGAGGCGAACTCTGCGACTGCACCAGGCACGAGAATCTCGATCGCGCCGGCGCTATAGCCGGCTCCGGTGACGGCGTCGTTCAGTGTCTCGGCGGAGACTCCATTGCCAATCCGCACGGTGGCGGTTTCAGTCGCGAGATTGACGGCAACATCCTGCACGCCCTCGACCTT
>JAFAEA010000326.1 GCA_023424355.1 Chloroflexota bacterium
GCGTCCTCCAAGGATTCGACACCGGCAATTTTCAGCACGGCAATGGCAGATTTCGGGATTTTGGGGAGAGAGGTCAAAGGTTGGTCTCCGTGTGCTGGTAGCGGGGGAGTTTATCTCCCCCTATGGGCCAGACAAGCTGCCCCGCTACCGTTGTGAACTACCGTGCGGCCTCGGCGGCGGCTTCGAGATCGGCGACGATCAGTTTCTGCATCTGATACATCGCATCCATTACCGGCTTCTCGACTGCCGGATCGCTCATCAATTCATAGAAGCGCTTCGGAACGATCTGCCAATTGAAGTTGAACTTGTCCTTGCACCAACCACATGCGCTTTCCTGGCCACCATCGCCGACCAAGCGATCCCAATACAGATCGACTTCGGCCTGATCTTCGCACATCACTTCGATGCTGAAGTTCTCGCTGTGCGGAAACTCTGGGCCAGCATTGAGGAAGATGTAGCGCTGATCACCGAAGGAAACATCCAGGGTGAGCACCTTGCCTTCCATATGCTTGTTGAAATCCGGCTGGCCCTCGGGGTAGTTGGTGGTGTTCTCCACAGTTACTTTTGGGAAGACTTCCGCGTAATAGTTGGCGGCTTCTTCGGCGTTGCCATCGAACCAGATACATCCTCGATATTTGTTGCTCATGTTGTGCTCCTTAGGAATCCATTGCGGCCTTGATTGCGGCCAAATCGATTTTCTTCATTGTCATCATGGCTTCGAATGCCTTGCGACCGCGTTCAGGATCCGGATCCCCGAACAATTGCGGCATTTGCACCGGCACTACCTGCCAGGAAAACCCAAACTTGTCTTTACACCATCCGCAATCGCCTTCTTCACCACCATCACCGACAAAGCGATTCCAGTAGTGATCCACTTCAGCCTGATCCTTGCAATTGATCACAAAGCTGTTGGATTCGTTGGGTGTGTGCTGCGGCCCATTAATAATGAGAAATGGTGTTTCATTGAGACGAATGCTGGCAGTGACTACCATCTCCTGGCCATCCGGGCCAGCAGTCTTGAACAGATCGTCGATCACTCCATCGGGAAAGACATCCGTATAGTAGTTCGCCATCTCTTCGGCGATTCCACCTACCAACAAACTTGCGGATAGCGCCATTGCTCTGCTCCTCTCTCGTTCAGCGGCTACATCGTTGTAGATCTGATTCGATACTATCGGAGCGAACCCAACATCGCTTCTTGAATCTTGCGCAAGTTCAACACCATGCCTGATTCAGGTTTTCGGGATTTTCCCCTACAAATGGTGTGTAATAGGTATATATGCGGTGGAAAATGCGCCGTATCTTCAGTCGCGCCCCGAAACCGGGACGCCAGGAAACCCCACGGAGGGAGACCGGCACAATGAGCGAACTTCTCGATCTTATCAAAACACGTCCCGTTTTCTACGATGGCTCCATGGGGGCCACCATTCTCAATCTCGAGCTGACCCCGGAGGATTACGGCGGTCAGAAAACCGAGGGGTATAACGACTATCTCAGCGTGGTGAAGCCGGATGTTATCCGCCAAATTCACGCCAGCTTCCTCGAAGCCGGTGCCGATGTGCTGGAAACCAACACCTTCGGCAGTAGCGTGATTAAGGCCGAGGAATACGGGCTCGGCGAGCAGGCGTACGATATCAACCTCGCCTCCAGCAAGCTCGCCCGCGAAGTGGCCGATGAGTACAGCACCGCCGATCGCAAGCGATTTGTGGTGGGCTCGATTGGCCCATCCGGTTTGCTGCCAGCATCCGAAGATCCGATGCTTGGCAACCAGACCTTCCGCGAAGTGCGCGATCTCTTCGTGCCTCAGATTCGTGGACTGATCGATGGTGGAGTTGATGGCCTCATCATCGAAACCGTGCAGGATATTCTCGAGCTGAAGGCCACCATCTTCGCGGCCCGCCAAGTGTTCGAAGAAACCGGCAAGCGCGTGCCAATTCAGGCCAGCCTCACGCTGATGCCAAGCGGCACCATGCTGCTGGGCACCGATATCTCCGCCGCGCTCAGCATCGTTGAGCATCTGGGTGTGGATATCATCGGTCTCAACTGCTCCACCGGTCCAGATTTGATGCGCGAACCCGCCCGATACCTGGGTGAACACAGCACCAAGCCGGTGAGCATTATTCCGAATGCCGGTATTCCGCACAACGACAACGGAATTGCTGTGTTCCCGATGACTCCGGAACCGTTCGCGAACGATCTGCGCGATATGGTGGAGAACATGGATGTGGGAATCGTGGGTGGTTGCTGCGGTACCACTCCGGATCACATCTCAGAAGTCATCAAGCAGGTAACCACAAATCCGGTCACCATCGCGCCGCGACCATCGGCACCGCGTAAGCAGGTTGCCAGCATGATTACGGCAACTGATATCGCGCAGGAGCCATCGCCGACCATCGTGGGTGAGCGCGTGAATACGCTGGGATCCCGTAAGGTGAAGCGATTGGTACTGGCCGATGATCTCGATGGCGTGGTGAATGTGGCCGTGGGCCAGATGGAAGAAGGCGCCCACCTGCTGGACGTTTCCGTTGCCACCACCGAGCGTGAAGCCGACGAAGAAGATCTGATGCGCAGGCTCGTGAAGAAGCTGGCGCTGGCTGTTCCTGGTGGTCTGGTGATCGATACCACCGAAGCCAATGTCGTTGAAGCGGCCCTGGAACAATATCCGGGTCGGGCGATCATCAACTCCATCAATATGGAGAACGGCCGCAAACGCATCGAATCCGTGATGCCGCATGTGATGGCGCATGGTGCCGCTGTCGTGGCGCTCACCATCGATGAAGATGGTATGGCCAAGACCCGCGAGAAGAAGCTCGAGGTGGCGCAGAAGATCTACAAGATCGTCACCGAAGAGTACGGGCTCGCTCCGCACAACCTCATCTTCGATGCCCTTACCTTCCCGCTTACCACCGGCGACGATGAGTTCAAGCCATCGGCAGTCGAGACGATTGAAGGTATTCGCCTCATTCACGAGGCTCTGCCAGAAGTGAACTTCACGCTGGGTGTTTCCAATGTGTCGTTCGGTATCAATCCGGCCGCCCGCAAGGTGGTGAACGCCGTCTTCCTTAATGAATGCATCAAGGCAGGGCTCACTCAGGCCATCATCCACCCGAGCCACGTACTGCCGCTTTCCGAGATTCCGGAAGAGGAAGTCGAACTCGCGCGCGATCTGGTGCTGAACCGTCGCGACGATGCGCTGGCGCGAATCATCGAACACTACGAAGGCCGCACGGAAGACGAATCCAACAAGGGTCCGGATCCGATGCTCTCGATGGGGGTTCGCGAGCGATTGCACTTCCGCATTGTTCAGCGCAAGAAGGAAGGTGTCGAGGCCGATATCGATCAGGCCGTCGCCGAAGCCGATGGCGATGCAGTGGACGTACTGAACAACGTGCTGCTGCCCGCGATGAAGGAAGTCGGCGACAAGTTCGGTGCCGGCGA
>JAFAEA010000294.1 GCA_023424355.1 Chloroflexota bacterium
CGATACAAGTCATTCAAGTCAGAGGTAGCGAAACGACCACCATCCAACGGAACCAATGGACGCAGTTCAGGAGGAATAACCGGCACAATACGTACAATCATCCATTCAGGTTTATTACGTCCGCGAGATGCACGGAACGATTCAACTACCTGCAGACGCTTCAAAGCCTCGTTCTTACGTTGCTGCGAAGAATCATTACTTGCTTTATGACGTAATTCATAAGATAAAGCATCCAAATCCAAAGTTGAGAGCAGATCATAAATGGCTTCTGCTCCCATCTTAGCTATAAACTTATTCGGATCTGTATCTTCCAAATATTGGTTTTCTTTAGGAAGTGTATCCAAGATATCCAAATACTCTTCTTCAGAAAGCAAATCATATTTATTAATGCCATCTTCAGCCTTCACACCCGGCTGGATAACCACATAACGTTCATAATATACAATAGCGTCTAGTTTCTTTGTAGGCAGCCCCAACAAATAACCGATCTTGTTCGGCAATGAACGAAAATACCAGATATGCGCTACAGGCACAACTAACTGAATATGTCCCATACGTTCACGACGGACCTTCTTTTCAGTCACTTCAACGCCACATCGGTCACAAACAATACCTTTATAACGGATACGTTTGTACTTACCGCAATGACATTCGTAATCTTTCACCGGACCGAAAATACGCTCGCAGAACAAACCATCACGTTCCGGTTTGTAGGTACGGTAGTTGATCGTTTCAGGCTTCAACACCTCACCGCTCGAATTCTCAAGGATTTCTTCGGGTGAAGCCAAGCCAATTGAGATTTTCGAGAAATTACTCTTTATCTTAGTTTCTTTTCTAAAAGCCATACTTCCTTATTTATAATGTAAAGAGTTATATTTTTTTATTATTCAAGGTTGATACTCAAGCCAAGACCTCTCAGTTCGTGTAACAATACATTCAGAGATTCGGGGATACCCGGAGTTGGCATAGGTTCACCTTTCACAATAGCTTCGTAAGCCTTTGAGCGTCCTACAACGTCATCAGACTTAATGGTCAGGATTTCCTGTAAGATATGTGCTGCGCCGAATGCTTCAAGCGCCCAAACTTCCATTTCTCCGAAACGCTGACCACCGAACTGTGCCTTACCACCAAGCGGCTGCTGAGTAATAAGGGAGTACGGACCGATAGAACGGGCATGCATCTTATCTTCAACCATGTGCCCTAGTTTCAACATATAAGTTACACCCACTGTTGCAGGTTGGTCAAAGCGTTCGCCTGTACCACCATCACAAAGATAAGTCTTACAATAACGAGGCAATCCAGCTTTATCTGTCCATTCATTTAAATCATCCATAGAAGCACCGTCAAAAATAGGAGTAGCAAATTTCACACCCAACTCTTTTCCGGCACGACCTAATACGGCTTCGAAAATCTGACCAATATTCATACGAGAAGGCACACCCAACGGATTCAATACGATATCTACTGGAGTACCATCTGCTAAGAACGGCATATCTTCCTGACGAACCACACGAGAAACAATACCCTTGTTACCGTGACGTCCCGCCATCTTATCACCTACACCAATCTTACGCTTCTTGGCAATATAAACCTTAGCCATCTGAATAATGCCCGCAGGAAGTTCATCACCGATAGTGATAGCAAACTTCTTACGCTTTAATTCAGCATCCAATTCTTTATATTTCTTCAAATAATTCATCACCAAGTCACGAATCATGTCATTCTTATGAGCATCAGCTGTCCACTTGCTCAACTGGATAATAGTATAATCCAATGATTCCAAATCGCGTTTGGTGAACTTCGCCCCCTTGGCAATAACTTCCGTTCCCAAATAATCTTTCACTCCTTGGGAAACCTTACCATTAGTCAAAACCAATAGTTTCTCAATCAAGATATCTTTCAGTTTTGCTGCCTTTTCTTCGAATTCATCATTCAGTTTAGGCAGAATAGCCTTATCGGCATTCTTCTCACTTCTGCTCTTGATAACACGTGAGAACAACTTCTTGTCAATAACGACACCACGTAATGACGGAGAAGCTTTCAATGAAGCATCCTTCACATCACCTGCCTTATCACCGAAAATAGCACGAAGCAATTTTTCTTCCGGAGAAGGATCTGATTCACCTTTCGGAGTAATCTTACCAATCAGGATATCACCCGGTTCGATACGTGCACCTACACGTACAATACCGTTTTCATCCAAATCTTTAGTAGCTTCTTCACTCACGTTAGGAATATCAGAAGTTAATTCTTCCATACCGCGTTTCGTTTCGCGGACCTCCAAAATATATTCATCAACGTGTACAGAAGTCAGCAAGTCCTCACGTACAACGCGTTCATTCAATACAATAGCATCCTCGTAGTTATAACCTTTCCAAGGCATATAAGCCACCAACAGGTTTTTACCCAATGCAAGCTCACCACCCTGAGTTGAATATCCTTCAGTCAGGATATCACCCTTCTTCACACGCTGTCCTTTATCACAAGTAGGACGGAGGTCAATGGTCATGCTCTGATTAGTCTTACGGAATTTAGGAATTCTGTATTCCTTCAAAGCAGGTTCAAAGCTTACAAATTCTTCATCTTCATTTCTGTCATACAAGATACGAATAGTTGTTGCATCGACATATTCTACAACACCATCACCCTCTGCTGCAATCTGAGTACGAGAGTCTTCAACCAACTGTTTTTCAATACCTGTACCTACAATAGGAGCCTCTGTACGCAACAAAGGAACTGCCTGGCGCATCATGTTTGATCCCATCAATGCACGGTTAGCATCGTCATGTTCCAAGAACGGAATCAAAGAAGCAGCGATAGAAGCAATCTGCTGTGGAGAAACATCCATCAACTCTACCTGGTCAGGAGTAACAACAGGATAATCAGCATCACGACGAGCTTTTACTTTCTCACGAACAAATTTGCCTTCATCATCCAATGGAGCATTACCCTGAGCGATTATCTTATCCTCTTCCTCTTCGGCTGTCAGATATTCAATACCTTCATCAGATATATCCACCTTACCATCAGCTACTTTACGATAAGGAGTTGAAATAAAGCCAAGTTCATTAATCTTAGCATACACACACAAAGAAGAAATCAAACCGATATTCGGACCTTCAGGAGTTTCAATCGGACACAAACGACCATAATGAGTATAGTGTACGTCACGAACCTCAAAACCAGCACGTTCACGTGACAGACCACCAGGTCCTAACGCTGACAAACGACGCTTGTGAGTGATTTCAGCCAATGGATTAGTTTGATCCATGAACTGCGACAAAGCATTTGTTCCAAAGAATGAATTGATAACAGAAGAAATAGTCTTCGCATTAATCAAATCAATCGGAGTAAACACTTCATTGTCACGCACATTCATACGCTCACGGATGGTACGAGACATACGTGCCAGACCAATCGCAAATTGATTGGACAACTGTTCTCCTACAGTACGTACACGACGGTTACTCAAGTGGTCAATATCATCAACATCCGCTTTAGAGTTAATCAGCTCAATCAGATACTTAATGATTTCAATAATATCTTGTTTTGTCAATACCTTCACATCCATGTCCGTAGTCAGTCCCAACTTTTTGTTGATTCTGTAACGTCCTACCTCGCCAAGGTCATATCTTTTTTCAGAGAAGAACAGGTTATTGATAACCTCACGAGCACTGGCATCATCAGCCGGATCTGCATTACGCAACTGACGGTAAATGTAAAGTACAGCCTCTTTTTCAGAGTTGCTCGGGTCTTTCTGAAGGGTATTAAATATAATAGAGTAGTCGGATGAATTCGCTTCTTCCTTGTGAACAAGGATATTCTGAACGCCTGAGTCTATAATTTCATCGATATGATCCTCTTCAATCACAGTTTCACGGTCGATAATAACCTCATTACGTTCAATAGAAACAACTTCACCTGTGTCTTCATCTACGAAATCTTCTGTCCATGTTTTTAAAACACGAGCAGCGAGTTTTCTTCCTACGACTTTCTTCAAGTTAGTCTTATTAACCTTAACGTCTTCAGCCAAATTGAAGATTTCGAGGATATCTTTATCATTTTCAAAACCTACAGCTCTTAACAGAGTAGTAACAGGCAATTTCTTTTTACGGTCGATATACGCATACATTACATTGTTAATATCTGTAGCGAATTCGATCCATGAACCTTTGAATGGAATAATACGGGCAGAGTACAATTTAGTACCGTTAGCATGTACGCTCTGACCAAAGAACACGCCCGGAGAACGGTGCAACTGAGAAACAACTACACGCTCAGCACCATTAATAACAAAAGTTCCTTTCGGAGTCATATACGGAATAGGACCCAGATAAACATCCTGAATAACCGTATCGAAATCTTCATGATCAGGATCAGTACAATACAACTTCAGTTTTGCTTTCAAAGGCACGCTGTATGTGAGCCCGCGCTCCAAACACTCGTCTATTGAATAGTGAGGCGGATCAATGTAATAGTCCAAGAATTCAAGGACAAAGTTATTACGAGTGTCAGCAATAGGGAAGTTTTCAGCGAACACCTTATACAGCCCGTCATTCTTACGCTTTTCGGGCGGGGTATCCAACTGTAAAAAGTCTTGGAATGACTTCAATTGCACTTCCAAGAAATCCGGATACTTCATCGGATTCTTGATGGAAGCAAAATTAACTCTTTGATTTTCAGTATTTGAAGACATTTGTTAATATTTTGTAGAACTTAATAATAATATAGACACAAAAAGGTTAAGAATCCTCTACCAGAGGATTCCTAACCGTATTACCTGATACTCAGGCTAATATTATTTAAGCTCAACTTCAGCTCCAGCTTCTTCCAAAGTTTTCTTCAGTGATTCAGCTTCGTCTTTAGCCAAGCCTTCTTTTACTGTGCTAGGAGCACCGTCTACCATGTCTTTAGCTTCTTTCAAGCCAAGACCACATGCTTCTTTAACGGCTTTAACAACCTGCAATTTTGCAGCACCAGCGCTCTTCAAAACTACATCAAAAGATGTTTTTTCTTCAGCAGCAGCTGCACCAGCAGCAGGACCAGCAGCAACAGCTACAGCTGCAGCAGCAGGTTCAATACCGTATTCTTCTTTAAGGATAGTTGCAAGTTCATTAACTTCTTTTACTGTCAAGTTAACTAA
>JAFAEA010000040.1 GCA_023424355.1 Chloroflexota bacterium
TCGGTTGAGACTCCGTTGGGAGACTTCTTCGTCAATGGCTGGTGTGAGCGCTGTAATGTCAGCTCGATTCCGGTCGCAGTCAATCCCGCTGGCGGATTCAACAGCTACTGGGAGATGCCTTTTCGCAAGAAGGCTCGGATCACTATCGAGAATCTCACCCCGGATACGTGTTTCGGCTTCTACTATCAGGTGACCTATACGCTGACAGATGTGCCGCAGGATGCCGCGTACTTCCACGGTCAGTGGCGACGCAGTAAACCTCTGGCGTACATGGATGTGCACACGCTGCTCGATGGCGTGAAGGGTCAGGGCCAGTATGTGGGCACCTACATCGCATGGGGCGTGAACTCACGCGGATGGTGGGGCGAAGGCGAGATCAAGTTCTACATGGATGGCGATACCGATTTTCCGACCATCGCCGGCACCGGCACCGAGGATTACTTTGGTGGCGCGTGGAACTTTGAGCATCCGTTGGGTCAGTACGGAAGCTACAGCACGCCGTATCTTGGCCTACCGCAAATCATCAAGCCAGATGGTTTGTACCAGAGCCAGCAGCGATTCGGGATGTATCGCTGGCATATTCAGGATCCAATTCGATTCAAGGATGATCTTCGCGTCACCATTCAGGCACTCGGGTGGCGCTCCAAGATGGAAGATCAGATGCGATATCTGCCATTGCAGGACGATATCGCCAGCACATCGTTCTGGTATCAGGCGGAACCACACGCCGCCTTCCCGGAACTTGGCGATGCGAACCATCTGGAAGTGAACTAGAAAGGCAATATCCATGTCCGCTTCTCTGACCATTGTGTGTAGCGGCGATTTACGACCGCCGGCAAACGATGCCACCTGGCCCGCCCAGCTTCAGCTCGAGCAGGATTTCGCCGCATCTGCGGCAAACCTCGGTGCTACCAGCACGCGGGCGTTTGATCCCGATCCTGTCCTGGGTCACGGGTTTATCACCAGTCAGAAAATGGGCATGGAGGTGTTCCGGAACATCGATCCGGATGCGCCTCTCGTCGTCGCCATCGCCGGGTGGCAATATACGCATCACGTGCTCAGCGGACTCGTGAGTCACCGCGGCCCGGTTCTGACGGTCGGCAACTGGAGTGGGCAGTTCCCCGGTCTGGTGGGTTTGCTCAATCTCAACGGCTCTCTGGTGAAAGCAGGCGTGGAGTTCAGCACTATCTGGAGTCTCGATTTCACCGACGAATTCTTCCTCAACGGCCTGAAATCGTGGCTGGAAACCGGCAAGATCGAGCACGATCTTGGTCACGTTCACGATGTTCCGGAACTCCCGGCCGAACCCGCAGCACTCGGACGCAAACTCGGTGAAGAACTCCGCCAGAACAAGGCGATTCTGGGTGTGTTCGATGAAGGCTGCATGGGCATGTTCAATGCCATTGTGCCGGATCATCTGCTGCACCCAACCGGCATCTTCAAGGAGCGGCTCAGCCAGAGCGCCCTCTATGCCGGCATGCGCACGGTTTCTGACGAGGAAGCGCAGGCTGCCCGTGATTGGCTCGATAACGCCGGTCTCACGTTCGTGACCGGAGACGATGCCGCGACCCAGCTCACCGACGACCAGGTGCTGGATCAGTTGAAGATGTACATCGCTGCGGTGCGCATCGGTAACGACTACGGCTGCGATGCCATCGGCATCCAGTACCAGCAGGGTCTGAAAGATCTGACCCCGGCTTCGGATCTGGTGGAGGGACTGCTCAATAATGTCAGTCGACCGCCGGTACATCATGCCGAAACGGGCGAGGAACTTTATGCTAACGCTGCAGTGCCGCACTTCAATGAGGTGGATGAGTGCGCCGGTATAGATGCGTTGATGACCAATCGTATCTGGACCGCGCTCGGGCTCGATCCGGAAACTACCTTGCACGATGTGCGCTGGGGCGAGCACGTTTCCGGCACCGATCGTACCGGCCGAGAGCTGGATGATTTCGTTTGGCTGTTCATGATTTCTGGAGCTGTACCGGCGAATCACTTTGAAGGCGAGTATCGCGGTGGACGAGTGGAGCGCCAGCCGGCCATGTTCTTCAAGCTCGGTGGCGGCACGCTGAATGGCGAAAGCAAACCTGGCGAAATCGTATGGAGTCGCATCTTTGTCGAAGGCGATGCCTTGCACATGGATATCGGCCGTGGCGCCGCTGTCTCGCTGCCGGAAGATCAGGTGCAGATGCGGTGGGATACTACCGATCCCACCTGGCCGCAGATGAATGCGATTCTGTACGGAGTGGATCGGGATCAGCTCATGTCCCGACATCGCGCCAATCACATCCAGGTGGCCTATGCACCGGATGCCGATTCGGCCAATAATGCGATGGCCGCAAAGATCGCCATGACGCAGGAAATGGGCCTGACCGTTCACATTTGCGGTGACCAGAACGGACTGATTTGACGAGGAGCCAAATGGAAGAAAAATATCTGCTCGGAATCGATGTCGGCACTTACAGCACCAAGGGCGTGCTCACTACGCCCGAAGGCGAAGTGCTTCACCAGCATGTGGTGGAGCACGAACCCAGCTTTCCCAAACCCGGCTGGGTAGAGCATGATGCCGACAAGATCTGGTGGGGCGAAGTGGTGGCGGTGTGCCATGCCATGCGCGATGCCGGATTCGATATGAGCAGAATTGGGGCGATGGCCGTGAGTGCCATTGGTCCATGTATCTTGCCGATCGACGAATCGGGGACACCTCTGCGCCCCGGCATGCTTTATGGCATGGATACGCGTGCACATGAGGAGATCGACTGGCTCAACAACGAGTTTGGCGAGGATGCGATTTTCGAGCTCGGCGGTATGGCGCTCACCAGTCAGGCGATGGGGCCAAAAATCCTCTGGCTGAAGCGCAACGAACCGGATGTGTACGCCAAAACACACAAGATACTCACCGCGAGCGGATATCTGATCTACAAACTCACCGGTGAGTTCGTGATCGATAAGCACACCGGCGCCCACTATAATCCGCTGGTGGATATCAATACCCTTGAATGGGATGACCGTTTTGCGGATCCGATCATCGAGATGGATAAGCTGCCGAAGCTGATGTGGAGCACGGAAATCGCGGGCCACGTTTCGGATGCTGCCGCCGAGGAAACTGGCGTTCCTGCTGGTACACCCGTGACTGCCGGCACCGTCGATGCCGCTGCCGAAGCGGTGAGTGTGGGCGCGATTCAACCTGGCGATCTGATGGTGATGTATGGCACCTCGATGTTCTTCATTCTGGTGACTGAAAAAACCGTTCCGGATCCCAAAGTGTGGAGTACTGGCTTCGTTTTCCCGGAAACGCGAAACATCGCTGGTGGTATGAGCGCATCTGGTGCGCTCACACGCTGGTTCCGGGATCAGCTTGGTCAACCTGAGATGACTGCCGAAGCCGACGGCGGCCCGAATGCATATGCTGCTTTGGCAAAACTGGCCGCATCCACGCCCGCTGGCGCCGATGGCCTGGTTTGCCTGCCGTACTTCGCCGGCGAGCGCACACCGATTCACGATCCGAATGCGCGCGGCGTATTCGCCGGGCTCACGCTCAGTCACACGCGCGCACATATGTATCGATCCGTATTGGAGGGCACCGCTTTCGGTGTTCGCCACAATATCGAAACGCTCCGTGAAATCGGCGCCGAACCGCAGCGAATTGTCGCTGTCGGCGGTGGCGCGAAGAATGAGCTGTGGCTCCAGATCGTGTCCGATGTCGCCGGTATTCCGCAAGTGGTTCCCAATCAAACCATCGGTGCGGCCTATGGCGATGCGTTCCTGGCTGGTCTGGCAAGCGGCATAATTCCCGATGTGTCGGTTCTGACTGATACGTGGATCGAAGCCAAAACCGTGATCGAGCCAAATACGAAGGTTGCGGACGTTTACGATGACACGTTTGCTGTGTACCGAAGCCTCTATGAGCACGCGAAGGACGATCTCCACGCCCTGGC
>JAFAEA010000067.1 GCA_023424355.1 Chloroflexota bacterium
GGAAGAGGTGTGAATCCATACGCACACCTGGCCCGCCGGGAGCGACATAGGTCTCGATCTTGCCGACGCTTGGGCGGAAATCGTTGGATGCATCCTCCGCCGTGATGCGGCATTCGATGCTGTGGCCGCGAGTGCGATAATCCTCTTCCTTCAGCGCCAGCTTTTCGCCGGCCGCCACTCGGATCTGCCACGCCACGAGATCGAGGTTGGTCACTTCCTCCGTGATGGGATGTTCCACCTGAATACGGGTGTTCATTTCCATGAAGTAGAAGCGACCATCGGTATCCAACAGGAACTCGAGCGTGCCAGCACTCCAGTATCCGGCAGCCTTGGCGCCCTTCTCCGCGGTCTTGAGGAGATTCTTGCGAACCTTGTCCGGCAGATTCGGAGCCGGTGCTTCCTCAACAACCTTCTGGTGTCGGCGCTGGAGACTGCAATCGCGATCACCAACGGCAATCACATTGCCGTGCATATCGCCGAGCACCTGAACTTCCACGTGTCGTGGCTTTTGCAGATAGCGCTCGATGTACACATCGCCGTTGCCAAAGGCGCTCTCGGCTTCGCTCTGGGCCATCGGATAACCGCGATTGAGTTCGGCATCGTTGTAGGCAACACGCATACCGCGTCCACCACCACCGGCCACAGCCTTGATCACCACCGGGTAACCGATTTCGTGGGCGGCTTCTCGCGCCTGGGCAAGGGTAGGAACGATACCCTGCGTACCCGGCAGCAGCGGCACACCGGCTGCTTGCATCACCTTGCGCGCTTCGGCCTTGTTGCCCATGCGGTTGATGACTTCGGGCGCCGGGCCGATGAAAGTGACACCGACCTGCTGGCAAACTTCGGCAAGATAAGCGTTTTCGGCGAGGAATCCGTAGCCAGGGTGAATCGCATCGCAGCCGGTTACCAGGGCAGCAGTGACCACAGCGGGGATGTTGTTGTAACTGCGCGCCACTGCTGGCGGTCCGATACAAACGGCTTCATCCGCCAGGCGAACTGGCAGCGAATCGACATCCGCTTCGCTATAGGCAACAACTGCCGGCACACCGAGATCGCGGCATGCGCGCAAAATGCGCAGCGCAATTTCTCCGCGATTGGCGATAAGAATCTTCTTGAACACGCGCTTCCCCCGGTTCCGGCTACGATGCCATGCTCATACCACCATCCACCGAGAGCACCTGGCCCGTGATGAACGATGCCTGGTCGGAAGCCAGGAACGCGACGGCATTTGCCACATCTTCCACAGAACCGAAGCGGCCGAGTGGAGTGGCATCCAACAGTGCTTTCTTGAGATCTTCTGGCAGAACGTCAGTCAGGCGGGTATCGATGAACCCCGGTGCCACCGCGTTCACCGTGATGCCACGGCTGCCGACTTCCTTGGCCAGAGTCTTGGTGAGACCAATCAGGCCCGCCTTGGCAGCGGCGTAGTTGGCCTGACCTGCGTTGCCCATGCGTCCTACAACGCTGGTGATGTTGATGATGCGTCCGGATCGCTGGCGCAACATTGGTCGCACCACGGCCTTGCTGGTGAGGAATGCACCCTTGAGATTGGTGCTCAGCACGGCATCCCAATCGTCTTCGCTCATGCGCATGATCAGGTTATCGCGAGTGATACCGGCATTGTTGACGAGAACATCGATTTTGCCGAAGAGTTTAGTGGCGGAATCGATCGTGGAGGCGGCACCTTCTGCAGAAGAGACATCGGCGGAGATCACTTCAACGCGTCTGCCGGTATCTGCCAGAGCAGATTTGGCTGCTTCAGCTGCTTCGGCATCACCGCGGTAGGTGAGAAGCAAATCGTAGCCATCGGCTGCCATTCGTTCGGCGATTGCCAAACCGATACCTCGGGTTCCGCCGGTGATTACCGCTACGGGTGCGCTTTGCCCTTCAGACATTCCTGCCTCCATCTCCTGTCAAGGTGCGTACAACGTAATTCGCGTTAGGCGAACGTTGATGTTTCGAAACTATTCTGACGCATGGTCGGTGCCATTGACACCCCATTTCACCACGCCAGCGGCCCATGCCAAACCGGCGCCAAATGCTACCAAAACGATGTTATCACCCTCGTTGAGCGCACCAGCATCGGCGGCTTCTGCGAGGGCAATGGGAACTGATCCGGCAGATGTATTGCCGTATCGATCCAAATTCACCCACACCTTCTCCATGGGCAGATCCAGCTTGCGAGCTGCTGCCTCAATGATGCGGATGTTGGCCTGGTGAGGAATCAACATATCGATATCGTCCAGCGTCATCCCCGCGCTGGAGATGCATTGCATGGAAGAATCGCCCATCACATTCACAGCAAACTTGAACACGGCCTGACCGTTCATGCGGATGTGTGGCTGAGAATCCGGGAAAATATCAGCGGATTCCGGTGCGAAGCGGGCGGCTCCCGGTACGAACAGGTGCTGACTGCCGCTACCGTCGGCGCCCATCACGGCGCTGAGGAGTCCGCGTTGCTCGGTGCTGGCTTCCAGCACCACGGCACCGGCGCCATCGCCGAAGAGCACACAGGTACCACGATCGGTGAAATCAACATAGCGGCTGAGCGTATCCGCGCCAATCACCAGCGCCTTCTTGTAGACGCCAGAGTTGATGAACTGGGTGCCTACGTTCAGGGCAGTGACGAAGCCGGCGCAGGCGGCACCGACATCGAATGCTGCAGCCTTGCTGCTGCCGATGGATGCCTGCACGAGGCAGGCCTGGGAGACCAGGAAGTCGTCGGCAGTCGCGGTCGCGACCACGATCAGATCGATCTCATCTGCTTCGAGCCCGGCTTTCTCGAGTGCGCGAATGGCAGCCAGCGATGCCAGCGAAGTGGTGGTGTCATCTGGCCCAACAATGCGACGTTCCCGAATTCCTGTGCGGGAAACAATCCATTCATCGCTGGTTTCCACCATGCGTTCGAGATCGGCGTTGGTTAACACACGATCCGGAACAGCATGACCCCATCCTGTAATCGCGGCATTCGGCATGGTTACGTGATACTCCTGCTGTGGAACGATGCGGCGGGCAAAAGAGGGGAGTGCTGGCCACATCTGCGGTTGCATGGCTCATTCTACCGGAGTTTCGGGGGTGTTGTCGCATACCTGCTGGTCTACGGCAGACACAGAAAGCAGGCGGGAGAGTCCTTCTCCCGCCTGCTTTCATGGCATTTCAGAGGTTACCGAACTACTCGGTAGCGCGCTGGCGAGTTTCGATCTCAATCACCTGGCGACCGCGGTACTTACCGCAGGTTGGGCACACGTGGTGAGACTGCTTCATGGCGCCACACTCGCGGCATGGCACCAGGGTTGGGGCCACAAGGAAGTGGTGTCTGCGTCGGTTGCCCTGGCGAGCGCGGCTAATTCGTTGTTTTGGAAGAGCACCCATGTTCAAAACTCCTGTCTGTGCCGCACCTGCGGCAAGAAACTACGTATATCGCCACCCCGGCGATTCAAGGCATCGAGGCGCTATGCGTCCTCGTCATCCAGCAATTGTTGTAATGCAGCAAATCGATCATCCACGGGGTTTTCTTCCGTGCCGTTATCAATCGGCTGCGGACCCGGGCAATCCGGGCCACAAATCGGCGTCATTGGCAGTGCAAGCACAATCCATTGACGCAGAAGCTCGGTCAAATCCAGCTCGTGGGCATCATTGATTTCGAACGCGAGTTCGTCATCGCCCTCATCCCATCCGTCATCATCATCCGCCGGAGTCGCACCCCGACCACTGAGGATATCGGTGGTTTGTCGAAACTGCTCGGTGAACCGAACCGTAAATGGCTGTTCAAACAGATTCAAACAGCGAACACATTCCATTTCCACAACGCCTTCGGCGGTTCCCGTGGCCAAAATGCCCGAGTTCAAACGCATCAACCGAATATCGGCTGTTACGTTGCGCGCCATAAGCGTGCCATCCAGCTCCAGGCTGGTGATCATTACCTTTACGGTGCGGGTGCTACCCACATCCTCCAGAAGCAGCGATGACACCTTGAGAACAAGATCATCGTGCAAAGTAATGTTTTTGGAAGACTCTGCGTTCACGTTTACCTGTGCCAGCCTCGTACCGTGCGTGATATGAATATCTCCGGCACACGCACGAAGACACACCGAAATTCCATTTCGGCGTAGCTATGAGAGTATACGGCCATTGGAATCAGATTTCCAGCACCTAGAGCGTCTCGTCCGGTTCAGCACCGATCGCGGCCTCGGCTTGCTTCAAGGCATCGAGTGAGCGCTCCACGGTCGATTCCATGTTCCCCATGGTCGCGAGAGCCGCATTTCGGATGGCGTTGAGCTGCTGCAGAAGGAAGACTTCCATGCGCCCCTGGGCTTCCTGGCGGCGCTTTTCTGCCTCGCGCAGGAGTTCTTCGCCGTGCTGCTTGGCTTCGTTGAGAATGGTGTGCTCGCTCACCAGAACACTGGCACGACGCTGCGCGTCGGTCACAATTCGGGCTGCCTGGTCTTGAGCTTCACCAAGTAGGCGTTCTCGCTCTTTCAGAAGGCGCTGGGCATCGCGAATTTCCATCGGGATGGAAGAACGGATATCTTCGAGAATCCCGATGAAGTAGTCCTCATCCACAATCACCTTGCGGCTCATAGGCACGCGCTTGCCCTTGCCTACCAGTTCTTCCAACTGGTCGATTGCGTAGATCAGTTCGGCAGCGCTCTGCTGTTCGTTGCGGGCGCGGGGCTGTTGGCTCATGGTGCCTGAATCTCCTGCTTCTTTTTGCTACTGCCGGGGTAATGTCCAGTCGCTTCACGCAAGGCTCGCTCCACACTATCGGGAACCAGGCCATCCAGCGATCCACCCAGGCTGGCGACTTCCCGGATAAAGCTCGAACTGATGAACGATGTTGCGGAACTGGTCATGAGTGAAACCACTTCGATTTCAGGAGCCAGATGCTCGTTCATGTGCGCGTACTGAAACTCGTATTCGAAATCGGATACCGCTCGCAGACCGCGCACAATTGCCAGTGCGCCCCGATCACGAGCGTAGGTGACGGCGAGGCCGCTGAATCGTTCCACCTGAATCCGATCCGCCAGCGGATCGCCGCTTTCGGCGATGGCAATGCGAGCCAGCTTCACCCGGTCCGGAATCGAGAACATGGCACCCGGCTTGTTCGAGCCTTCATAGATCCCGAGAATCAGGGTATCGAACAAACGCGCAGCACGTAGCGCAACATCCAGATGCCCGTTGGTCAACGGATCAAAACTTCCGGGATAGATTGCCAAACTCATGCATCGCCCTCGGTTGATGTGGCATCCACGCATTCGTAAATCGAAAAGCATGTGTCGCCGTGGCATCTATGCCGCAACGCCTCCAACCGACCGATGGTATCCGGTGGAGAAACGCGTGGTGAATGCCCCAGTACAACAATTGTGCCAGATTGTACCAATTTTGACGATTCGAGGAGTTCCATGGTCGGCAGAATCTCTGGATCGGCATACGGAGGATCGAGCACGATGAGATCGCGGGAGTCCCTGGCGCGCTCGATGAACGCGGTCACGCTCATCTGATGCACGCGAGCCTTCTCGGCAAACCCGACGGTTTTCAGATTCGCTCGTATCACTGCTACTGGTTCACGACCCATATCAACGAAATCCGCCGATTCGGCACCGCGACTGAGCGCCTCGATACCGATGGCACCCGTACCAGCGAAGAGATCCGCCACGGTATCCGGACACACACCCAGGGATGCGAGCGAGTTGAACACCGCCCCACGGATCTTGTCCGTCATCGGGCGGGTATCGCGGGTGGGAGGCCCTTTGAGGCGGCGACCTCGTGCTGATCCGGAAATAATGCGCATTGTTGTTGCCCTGTTCTTATGATGCGGGTGTCGCGGTGGCAGCCCGATGATGCCAAAACTGTACCAATTGTCGCCTGAGGCGAGGGAATTGAGCTTCGCTGATGTTCGGATCCGCCGCCACCAGCCGCTCGGCTGTGGAGCGGGCACGCTCAAGTATTCGGGTGTCGAAACCTTGCTCGAGGAATCCGAGCTCAGGCAATCCGCTTTGGCGAGTGCCGATCATATCTCCCGGACCTCGCAGTTCCAGATCCTTCTCGGCGAGCACGAAACCATCATCGGTTTGCACCATGGTCTGCAGGCGTGCGTTGTTCTCGGCGCTGGCATCGTCGCTCAACAGAAGACAGTAGCTCTTGTTGCCACCGCGTCCCACACGACCTCGAAACTGGTGCAGTTGCGCCAATCCGAAGCGATCCGCCCCCTCGATCATGATGACCGTGGCGTTTGGGATATCGATACCCACCTCGATCACCGACGTGGAGACGAGAATATCGAACTCATGATCGCGGAAGCGATTCATGATCTCGTCCTTCTTCTTTGCGGCCATCTTGCCGTGGAGCAAATCGACCCGTAGATCCGGGAAGACTTCGTTTTGCAAACGCTCGGCTTCTTGCTCGGCAGCTCGCGCGACAATGGTGTCGGATTCTGTCACGAGCGGACAAATCACGAACACCTGATGCCCCTTTTGCACCTCGTGTCGCACCAGTTGGTACGCCTTTAACCGATCCGGCCCAACGTAGCTAAAGGTGCTGATCGGAATACGGCCGGGTGGTCGTTCGTCGATGACAGAAACATCCAGATCGCCGTGGAGTACCAGATTGAGAGTGCGCGGAATTGGCGTGGCCGTCATCGAAAGCAGGTGCGGTTGGTAGCCGATGGCCTTGCGCGTGAGCGCGGCGCGCTGATTCACACCGAACCGATGTTGCTCATCGATCACCACGAAGTTGAGCTTGTTGAATTCAACATCCTCGGTGAAAAGCGCATGCGTGCCGATGGCGATATCGGCAGTGCCATCTGCCAAATGCGCGAGGATCTCACGTCGTGGCTTGGCGCGCGTCGATCCGGTGAGCGCAACGAGATTCGGTCGTTCTTCTTCGGGCAACGCAGCAAACAACTTCTCGAACGACAACATGTGCTGTTCGGCGAGCAGCTCTGTCGGCGCCATGATCGCGGATTGCTGTCCATTCTTCCACGCTGCCCAGGCACCGATAGCAGCCACCACGGTTTTACCACTACCAACATCGCCTTGCACCAATCGCGTCATGGGCGAATCGTTGGCGATATCGCCCATCATTTCCGCCACAACGCGCTTCTGAGCACCGGTGAGTGCGAAGGGGAGTTGCGCAATAAAATCGTCCAACTCCGGCTTGCTCATCTGAATTGCGAGACCGTCCGCTGCCTTGGCTTTGGTTCTCTGCTGCACCATTCCCACCTGCAAAAGGAGCAGGTTCTGGAAGGCGAGTCGCTTGCGTGCGAGTTCGAAATCTCGCTGGGTTTCCGGGTAGTGGATATTCTCGTACATCTCCCCGAGATCGGGTAGGAAATTCCAGACATCGTCATCGATAAATTGACGCGCATCACCGAGCCAATCCACCAGAGTACCGGTGGTCGCATCGATGGCATTGCGCGTGTGTTTGCGCATGGTTTTCTGCGTGACACCCTTGGTGAGTGGGTACACCGGAATCAGGGTGTCCTGATTGAGCACTCCGTGAGCGCTGACGAGTTCCCATTCCGGATTGGTGAGTTGCAGGCCTCCGGGCCCGGGGTTCAATGCTCCGGCCACCACGATTTCGCTACCATCCCGCAACTGCTGCTGAATAAAGGTGCTGAACCAGGTGATGCGAATCCAGCCGGTATCGGTCACCAACCGAGCCTGCACGCGAGGCGTGCCGCTGCGAATCACTTGCATATTGCTGATGACTCCGCGCAGCACGATATCTCCACGCATCTGCAGTGGATCGCTGAGATCGACGCTCTTGTTGAAATCGATATGCTTGCGAGGCAAGTATTGCAGCAAATCCTGCACGGTGAACAGATGCAGACCTTCGTTGAACGGCTTCAGGTTCTTGGGCCCGATTCCGGGAAGGGACGTGAGCAGCGCATCTGGCGAGACGGTCAGTTTCGTTTTTGGTGAAGCAGGTTTACCCGCGCGCTTCGGTCCGAGGGCAGTGTTCAGCTTGCCCTTTTCTACCGGCGGTTGCGTTGCGGTTACCAACTCTCCGCGTAGCTCCTTGAGATCTTCCGCGATTCTGGTGACGGTAGTGCGGCGTTGCTCCAGATCTCGCGGCAATGCATTGAGCGCGCCGATCATCTGGTCGATCTGGTTTTGCATCTGCATGCTTGGTGTTTCAGGACGTACCAAATGCAATGCATCCAGCGCCCGCACCAGCATGCGCCCGGCGTCATCGTCACCTACCCAAACATGCCGCAGCGCATCGACTGCAGAATCGATGCGCTGCGTTGGTGTTGGCGTTGGCGATGTCGATCGGGATGGATTCACGGCACTATGCGGTACGGATCATTATACCGACCGCACCAGGACCGGCATAGGTAGCGATGGTGGGACCAGCGAACATGATCTCGAAATGGGCCCCTGGGAATCGGGTTTTGAGCTCGTTGAGCACTGATTGGGCTTCCGGCAAATTGTCGGTGTGCATGATCGCGACATCCAGCAATTCGCCTTGGGAAGAGGCCACCTCGATCATCCGCTTCAGCGCCTTCTTCCAGGTGCGTACGCGCTCGACCACAGATACCGTTCCGTCATCGATGCTGAGAATCGGTTTGATTCCGAGTGCGGATCCCACCATATGGCTGGCGCGGCCGATTCGGCCACCCTTGTACACGTAATCCAACGACTCCAGTAGCGCGTAGAACTGAACGTTATCGCGCGCGGTGTTCGCAACCTGAACAACCTCGTCCAGTGTGGCTCCACCCTGAGCCGCTCGAGCAGCTTCGATTGCGACCCAGCCGTGCGCCATAGTTGCGTTTTGCGAATCGATCACGCGGATCTTTGCTGGATCAAGTTGTTCCGCAGCCAAATTGGCAGAGTTGTTGGTTCCAGAGAGTCCGGAGGAAATGGTGACGCACACCACATCCATCCCCGCATCGAGCCCTTTTTTGTATGCCTTCTGGAACTGATCCACCGTTGGCTGGGCCGTGGAAGGCAATTTTTCCAGAGTACGCAGACGTTCGACATACTGTTCGGCGGAGATGTCGACTCCATCGAGCAGAGTCTCGTTCTCAAAATTGATTGAGAGTGCGACCACTTCGATACCCAGTTCTTCACGGAGGTGGGCGGGGATATCGCTTGTGCTATCTGTCACCACGCATACGCTTCGCTGGTTACTCACTCAGTTTCTCCTTAATCACAACACCCATAATGTCTGGACCGATGTGGGCAGCAATCACCGGGCTCACCACGGCGAGGGCGACATCTTTACCTGGTGTGTGGGTGCCGATTGCCTCGGCCAGAGCTTTCGCTTCATCCGTTGTTGTGTTGTACAGCACGGTGAGCTCATCAATTGCGCCAGCCTCGGCGGCAAAGGATTGCAGGGCGCGCACTGCCTTTGCTCGGGTGCGGGTGCGCTCGTAAGGCACGATCACACCTTCATCGACCCGGAGCAGGGGCTTGAGTTGCAGCAGGGTACCAACCATCTGGGCGGCCTTGCCAATGCGGCCACCGCGGCGAAGATGTTCGAGCGTATCCACAAAAAACACCACGTGATACCGGCCAATCTCGTTGGCAAGGGTTTCAGCAATTTGCTTGGCCGACTGTCCCTGTTCGGCCAATTCGTGGGCGCGGAGCACCTGAAAACCGAGTCCGTAGCTGGCTGAGAACGAATCGACGACTTCGACGGTGAGTTCCTCGGTGAGATTCTGGGCAGCGATGGATGCACTCTGGAATGTGCCGCTCAGCTTGGACGAGAGAGTGATACAAACGATCTCGGTCGCATTTTGCTCAGCGGCAGCACGCTTGAATGCTTCCTCAAATGCGCCAACCGAAGGCTGGCTGGTGGTTGGCAGCGGATCGGAAGTGGCCATCTTCTCCATGAATTCGGCCGTGGAGATATCCACCTGGTCCAGAAACACAGATTCGCCGAAGTGCACATTCAGCGGCACCACGGTGATTCCATTATTGGCGGCAGTTTGGTGATCGAGGTCACACGTGCTATCCGTGACAACAGCCACTGTCCGGTTACTGCTCATTCGCAAAGTGCCTCCTTGGCAGAGCGGATGCGCCGA
>JAFAEA010000068.1 GCA_023424355.1 Chloroflexota bacterium
CAAGGTACCCGTGCGCTGAGCGTTATCCGCGGTATTGTTTTCCTCTTCCTCCTGCTCTACGTCTCCGGCGAACTTCTCGGCCTCCGCACCTTGCAGGCTATTTTGGCCACCATTTGGCCGGCACTGATCATCGCGATTCCTGTGATCTTCGCGCCAGAACTCAGGCGTGCCTTCGAGCAGCTTGGTCACGCAGGTTCGTGGCTCAAAAGTCCATTCCCCAACCAGGATGAATCCGGGATGGAGCACATGATCGATGAGATCGTGCGTGCCTCGTACCAGCTTTCAAGGCTTCGATACGGTGCCCTGGTGGTGATTGAGCGGGAAACCAATCTGCAGGACTTCGTGGATCGCGGTGTCGCCATCAATGCCGATATCAGTCGCCAACTGTTGATCAACATCTTCTTCCCCAACTCCCCGCTGCACGATGCGGCGGTGGTGATTGGTGGGAATCGAATTTTGGCCGCCAGCGTTGTGCTGCCGCTCACCGATAACATTTCGGCAAGCAGCAGCCTGGGCACCCGCCACCGAGCCGGTGTGGGTATCACTGAAGAGAGCGATGCGATTTCCGTGATTGTTTCAGAAGAAACGGGCCAGATGTCTGTGGCGCACTCCGGTCGATTGATTCGCAATTTGGATCAGGATCGCCTTCGCCGTGTGCTTCGCACGCTCCTGCGCATCGAACGTCCGGGCCAGGACAACACACCTACCGGAAAGCTGGAGAAGATCAAGAGCTGGTTCATCGAGCATCAACCGACGGTCACCTCACCGCGTGGCACTCGGCGTCGTGAATCGAAGCCAACAACATGAGAGATACCACCCCGGCACCAGCACACGTTGTAGATACCCTGCAATCGAAGATTGGCCGATCGCACTTGCTGCGATTGCTGACTGCGTTTGTATTGGCCCTCCTCACATGGGGATGGGTGATGCAGGCGACGGATCCGATCAGCACCACAACCTACACGGAAATGGAGATTCCTTCCCCGGAGCTCGAAAACGATCTGATCATGGTCACCAATCTTCCCCGCGGTTCTGTAACGGTACAAGGGCCACAATCCGAAGTGGCGAAGATCAATCGCTCCCTGATTACACTCCGGCTGGATACATCGAGTGTGACCGAACCGGGTGAATACCGCCTGCCAGTAGTGGTGGATGCACCCGATACATCCAATCGCATCACCACCGATCCCAAGACCGTGAGCGTGCAAATCGATGAGATGACATCCCGGGTCATCCCGATCGAAATCGAGGAAACAACAACAGAAAACGGCACACGAGTAGTCAACAACATCACCACCGATGTTTCGCAGGTCACCGTATCTGGCCCAAGTTCGGCGGTCGATCGCGTGGAGACCGTGGTACTGCCGGTAACGATTGATACACAAATCACCAGCTTCTCGGATTACTTCATCCCCTATGCCGTGGATGAAAATGGACAGCGGGTGGCCGAAGTCAATGTGCTCCCTGGTCAGGTGCTCACCCGAGTGGAGCTGCAATCGAGCGGCCGCCTGGTGACGGTAATCGCCGATGTCGAAGGACAGCCGGCAGATGGTTACTCCGTGCAACAACGCACAGTGATCCCGAACAGCATTACGGTGGAAGGTCCAGAAGAAGCGCTGAACGACCTGCTCTTTGTGAATACCGAGCCTGTGGACATCTCTGGTGCCTCGCAATCCGTCAGCAGCCGTGTGGGCCTTGCAGACCTGCCCGAAGGCGTCACCGTTGTGGAACCGGCGAGTGGCCAGATCGAAGTGCGTGTGGCCATTCAGGATAGCTCCTCCACCACCCAGACTCTGCAGAATCTGCCGGTGAATGTGCTGAATGTGCCAGAAGGCTACACAGCCCAGGTGGATCCGGAGACGGTCGATGTTTCCGTGCAGGGCTCTGTCACCAACCTGGCAAATATGACCACGGAGGATATCACCATCGTTGTGGATGTGCGCGGTATGACCGAGGGACAGCACACAGCGAGCCCGGTAGTGGCACTGCCGAATAATGGCGTTCAGAGTACCGGCACGAACCCGGAGGAGGTCACGGTGACGCTGGTCCCGGTGCAGTCGACTCCGGAACCGATGAGTGGCACACCTGAGGCTCAGGGCAACGCCGCAATCGTGGAAACACGTCGGCGCAGAGTGGTGAGAGCCCACACAGTTCGATAACCAGAATTGCGAAGAGCGGAGCCGATTGGCTCCGCTCTTTTGTGTCTGTGCTATCTGGATTAGTCTTCCTGGGAATCCTCATCACTGCTGCGATCATCGCCAGAGGAGATGGAGGATTCCATCTCATGCGCCAGGAGAATGGCCTCGGCCACTTCCTTCATGGACTTACGTGCATCCATGCTGGTTTTGCGAATGCGGTGGAAGGCTTCGCTCTCACGCATGCCGTGCACTTCCATAAGTACACCCTTGGCGCGCTCCACAACCTTGCGGGTTTCGAGTGCGTCTTTGAGGCCACCGACTTCGGTTTCCAGGGTGCGGAACTCCTCGAAACGTGCACGAGAAAGCTCGATCACTGGCATCAACTCAGCTTCGCGGAATGGTTTCACCACGTAGCCAACCACACCAGCCTCGCGGGCCCGTTCGACAAGTACCTGATCGGAATACGCCGTGAGGAGAACGACCGGAGCGATTTTCTCGCGGGTGAGTTCCTCGGCGGCAGCGATGCCATCGAGATCGGGCATCTGGATATCCATGATCAACAGATCGGGGCGCATCCGCTTGGCCATATCCACAGCAGTACGGCCATCACCGGCTTCTGCGATAACCTCATACCCGAGATGGGTGAGCATTTCTCGCAGGTCGAGCCGAATAAGTGATTCGTCATCTGCAATGATGATTCGCCACCGCGCCGTGGTTTCGTGTGCACCAGTCATTGTGCGCCGCACCTTCCAACCTGAGACTCTGCCTGTTCGCACCGCGAACTTGCAGTTCTATCCAAATGTCAACAACCGTTCCTGGCAAAAAAGAGCCGGCATGGTTGGCAAAGGAGCCATCACATGCCGGGAGGAACTGGTCGGGGCGAGAGGATTCGAACCTCCGACCACCGGTACCCCATACCGGTGCGCTACCGGACTGCGCCACGCCCCGTCATCACCTTGCCTCACAAAGTATAAAGCACCCTTTGGGCCTTCACAATTTGGAGAGGCTGAATGGAGGCGACGTTACCGCCGCCTCCATCCAAAGGATTACTTGACCTCGGCCTTGGCGCCAGCTTCTTCGAGCTTGGCCTTTGCAGCTTCGGCTTCTTCCTTGGCGACGCCTTCCTTGATGGCCTTCGGAGCGCCATCGACCAGGTCCTTGGCTTCCTTGAGGCCCAGGCTGGTGATTTCGCGGACGGCCTTGATGACCTGGATCTTGTTGCCGCCAACATCGGTCAGCACAACGTCGAACTCGGTCTTCTCTTCTTCTTCGGCAGCAGCGCCACCACCGGCAACAGCGCCACCGGCAGCAACAGCGACAGGAGCAGCGGCGGAAACGCCCCACTTCTCTTCGAGTGCCTTAACGAGCTCGTTGAGCTCAAGTACTGTCAAACCTTCAAGGGTTTCGATGATCTGATTCTGGTCAGCCATTTCGGCAATTCTCCTAAAGTATGCGGGTTTACGCGCCCGCTGATAAAAAGCTCTGGTATGTTACGAACGCGTGTGGATTAGTCGGCCGCGGCCTCTTCACCACCACCCATGGCTCCAATTCGTGCGTTGACCAGGTAGGCCACCGAACGGCTCGGTCCACTGAGTACACCCACCGTGCGCGCCATCGGGCTTGCAAGCATGCCCACGAGCTTGCCAAGAAGCTCTTCGCGCGGCGGAAGGCTGGAAATAACCTCAACATCCCCGGCGGTCATGACGGCGTTGTTCATAACACCGGCCTTAACCTTGAGAATGCGAGACGACTTGGCGAAATCCGAAACCGCCTTGGCGGCACCAGCGATATCGCCCATAGCGAACACCACGGCTGTCGGGCCTTCGAGGAACTCCTCGAGACCGGTGACACCCGCTCGCTCGGCGGCAATTCGCACGAGGGTGTTCTTGCTGACGCGGAACTCACCCTCGCTCGGGCGAAGCTTCGCGCGGAATTCCTGTACCTGGGTCACCGAGAGACCGCGGTAGTCGGTAAGAATTACCATCTCCGCCTTCTCAAAGCGATCCTGCAACAGGTCGATCTCAGCACTTTTCTTTACTGTTGGCACTCCGTTCACCTCCTTCCTTGAAAGATTTTTCGGGGGAGTTCCCTCCCCCATTCCCTACAAGAAAATGCGCCCTGGGCAGAAAGCAGCCCAGGGCGCACATCAGTTCGATGTAACGAAATCCTGAGCCTCGGTCGGACGATTAAGCGGATTGCTCCACACCGACGGTCTTCGGCCAGTACGATTTTCTGTTCGGTTCTAGCTGTTGCTCGCTGCCTTGGCAAACGAGTCGTTCACATCCAGATGGATACCAGGACCCATGGTGGATGCGATGGCAAGTGTACGGCAGTACACGCCCTTGAGTCCAGTTGGTCGCACACGGTTGAGTGCGTCAACAACTGCGAGAATGTTTTCCTGAATCTGCTTCTCATCGAAGCTCTTGCGGCCGATGGTGATGTGAACATTACCGGTGCGGTCGTTGCGGAATTCCACACGGCCACCCTTGAGTTCTGTGATCACACCAGCGAGGTCACCAACCTCGCGGACCACGGTGCCAGAGCGCGGGTTCGGCATGAGGCCGCGGCGTCCAAGCACGCGACCAAGGCCACCGACCTTGCCCATCTGATCAGCCATAGCAATGGTGGCATCGAACTCCAGCCAGCCATCGTTGATCTTCTGCACCAGATCATCGGAGCCGGCGTAATCTGCACCAGCATCCATGGCTACGCGCTCGGCTTCACCGCTGGCGAATACCAATACGCGCACCTGACGGCCGGATCCGTGAGGGAGAACCACGGAAGAACGAACCGCCTGATCCGCCTGTCGCGGATCGATTCCCAGACGAGCGTGAAGTTCGATGGTCTCATCGAAGTTCGCAAATGCCGCCTTCTTTACCAGCTCTGCCGCTTCCTCGACCGTGTACTGCCGATCGCGGTCCACGAGCTTGGCTGCTTCAATAGTCTTCTTACCCATGTATTTCCTCCTGTGGTCCATTCGAGGCCCTTGGCCTCTCCCACTGGCTTATGCGTGAATAAACTTACGCAGTAACTTCAAGACCCATGCTGCGGGCGGTGCCCTCAACCTGCTTGATAGCGCCTTCGATATCGATGGCGTTGAGGTCCTTCATCTTCAGCTCGGCGATTTCCTGAACCTGGGCGGCGGTAACCTTGCCGACCATGGTCTTCGGATTGCTGGAGCCCTTATCAACACCGGCAGCCTTGCGCAGGAGATCTGCGGCTGGCGGGGTCTTGGTGATGAAGGTGAACGATCGATCTTCATACACGGTGATGACGACCGGAATAATCTGGCCGGCCATCTGCTGGGTGCGCTCGTTGTATTCCTTAACGAACTGCATCAGCGGAACACCATGCTGACCGAGTGCCGGACCGACCGGCGGTGCCGGAGTTGCCTTACCGGCTGGCAGCTGCAGCTTTACGTAGCCGCGAATCTTCTTAGCCAAAGAATTATCCTTTCTGGCTTAGGTACACGTTACCGCCCCTGCAATGGCAGGTTGGGAAGTGGCGGTTCTGATTCTCCCGAAACAGACTAGTTGATTTCGCGCTCTGCCTGGAGGAAATCGAGTTCCACCGGCGTTTCGCGCCCGAAGAAGGATACCAGAACTTTGATCTTGCCCTTCTCGTTGTTTACCTCATCCACTTCACCAGTGAAATCGGCGAACGGACCTTCCACAATGCGCACGCGATCGCCCATCTGGAACGATACGGTGACCTTGGGTGCTTCCGTTTCCATTTCTTCCATCATGGTTGTGGCGATATCGCCCAACAGTGGAAGCGGTTTGTTATCTTGACTGACGAATCCGGTGACACCGGGGGTGTTGCGAAGTTGGTACCAGGTATCCTCATCCATGGTCATGCGCACAAGCACATATCCCGGGAACACCTTGCGCTGAACGGTTTTACGAACACCATCCTTGAACTCAACCTCATCCTGGGTGGGTACAACAATCTCGAACACGCGATCACCCATATCCAGGGCATCGATGCGGCTCTCAATGGTCTTCTTCACCTTGTTCTCGTAGCCCGAGTACGTGTGAAGTACATACCACTGGCCCTCAACAGGTTGATCTTCAATTCCGGCGTCTTCTGCTCGCTTGGCAGCGAGGCGTTCTCGCAAGGATAGTCGTTCCATCAGGGTCCTCCTGGTAACGTGAGAAATACTATATGGGTGCGTTACCCGATGGCTTCAAACAACTGGAGCAGCACGTAATCGATACCGCCGAGCAAGACGCCCATCACCACAGACATGGCAATAACCACGAGGGTGAGGTTGCGAGTCTGTTCGCGATCCGGCCAATTGACCTTGCGGATCTCGGACATGGTGTCTTCGTAGAACTTGCGAACACCGGTAAAGCGCTCGCCATCTACAACCTTGGCCACACCCTTCTTCTCGCTCTGGGCCTTGGCGGCCCGGCGATCAGCCTGGCGCTGGAGGTGTCGCTCAACAGCGGCTTCTTCCTCCGCGGCTACGGCCGTGCTCTGCTGCACATTTTCCTGTGCTGGCGAAGTGGCCGAGGTGGCACGCGCTCGCCGGCGCCGATTGGCGGCGGATGATCGTCTCTTGGGAACGTTGGTTTCTTCGTTTGTGCTCAACGTACGTTTCCCCTTAACACTTATCGCCGCGTGACTCTACCTGGGCACCTCATGTGCAGCGGCAACCAATACAATACTGTTTTCACACCATAATGGGGCGTGCCTAGTGGCTCCGCCCCATTTTCCACTCGGTATTCAACCGGGCAGGGCCGGCAGGAATCGAACCCGCAACCTACGGTTTTGGAGACCGTTGCTCTACCAATTGAGCTACGACCCTAAGTCCGCGTTTCCGCGGCTATCGCGTTTCGCGATGGAGCTGATGCGTTCGGCATCGTGGGCAGAACTTCTTGAGTTCGAGTCGCCCGGGATCGTTACGCCGATTCTTTTCGGTGGTGTAATTTCGTTCACGGCATTCCGTGCACTCCATTGTCACAACCGGCCGATCAGCCTTACCCTTCTTGGCCATTGTACTACATCCTGGCCCAACGAATCAGAGAGACACGCCGGGCATGTATCCGTGCGGGGCGGGCATTAAGCCCACCCCGCGGGACTCAAAATCTACTCTACGATGCTGGTTACGGAACCAGCACCCACGGTGCGGCCACCTTCGCGGATGGCGAAGCGCAGTCCCTGCTCGATCGCAACCGGGGTGATCAGCTCAACACCCATCTGGATGTTATCGCCAGGCATCACCATCTCCACGCCTTCCGGCAGTTCGATGATTCCGGTCACGTCCGTGGTGCGGATGTAGAACTGCGGGCGGT
>JAFAEA010000147.1 GCA_023424355.1 Chloroflexota bacterium
CGATAACCTGGGGATTGGTGGGTGCCGGGTTCGATCATGTATCCGGCGCCGTTGAGGATGATATCGGTGGTCTGAGCCATGTGGGATTCTCCTTTCTGGGGTTCAGGAGGTGCGCCATACCCACGACACTGTGGGTACGGCTACATCTCGCCATTGTTCAATGAAGCGTTTGCGGAACTCGGTGTGGTGATACTCGCGAACACAGCGGCAGTGATCGTGCGCAGGCGGCACAAATCCATCACCTTCGCGCCACATGCGGCCATTAAGCAGGCCACAAATGGGGCAGGTGCGTTCATCGTCTTTTGTGATCCACACTTCGTGGCGAATCGGATCGTATCGCTCCACTACTTCGCGCACCCGCACCACTGCGGTGCTACCGAGTTGATGCCACGCACCATTTGGCGTGGCATCTCTCACGGTTTCACGCACAGCACTGCCGATGCTGTGGCCGAGATTCACGATCCTTGCCCTTCGGCGAAGGATCCCGCCCGCATCTTGTGCGTACGACTCCAGAACATGCGGTCGGCATCCACCTGAGCCGTGCGCGCCGCAGCCGCCAACGGGTGCACACCACTCTTGCCGTTGTAGCGCTTGCCCTCGCTGATCGCGCGGCGACTCAGTGCCACCGAAAGCGCCAGCGCCACCAAAATGTCTTCATCGTTCGATTGAATATCCAGTGGTTCCAGATCATCGACTGGTGGTTCCCGATGCACCATATGCTCGATGCGCCACACACCACTGCGGGTCACCATTTGTCCCAGCAGAATGGTGTTCGCCCACGCTCGCCAGGTGGTTCCGGCCGATCCGCCCGGCACCGGCGGAGCCTCGCCAACTCCTTCCCAGCGCGGGATCAGCTGACCGCGATCGTTGAACACGCGCACCACCCGCAACACATTCACATCGTCTGGCATATCAATTTCCTGATCGCCCTGCAGCACCGCGATAGCGCTCACCGCCTGCCGTGGCATGGAGGTGCTGTACCGACGGATGCCCTCGGCGATGGCATCGTTAAGAAACTCGTCGCTCCAGAGCGGATCTGGTCCGTGATCTTGCAAACGATTGCGCAGCATATCGCGCAGTTGTTGGCGGTTGGTCATGAGAATGTTCCTTTCACCAGCGGTTCGGAAGCCATTTGCCTCAGCTCGGCATCCGGATCTCGTTCGCCCAGCGATGCCATGGCGGAGCGTCGGCTGATAAGTCCGTGCTGCACGCGGCTCACGGTGTTCAAAACAGATGTGGTGGTATCGCTCGGCAGAATTGGGGGCCAAACTGCGATTGGTGCGCCAAAACCGGAGATATCGAATCCCTGGTAGATCGCCATCATCCGCAGCATCAGTTGGGCTCGTTGGGTCATGGCCAAGTCCCACTGGCGACGCTTGCGCTGAACCTTCTGCACCAGTGGCTGAATCTCCACTTCGAGTGCGGCTCCGCTGAGATCGCGACCGCTATCCCCAAACGCGGTGCGTGGTGTTTCGCTGAGATCGTGCAGCGTGCGGAAGAGCAGATCCATGTATTTCAGATGGATATCGGCGCCGCCGCCTTGCATCAGATCCAGCAAGTAGGCGCGGGCACCTTCCGGCAGTTCCCACTTGGCTCCGGGTCCGATGCGGATACCTTCGGTGCCATCCACGCCTTCCAGCACCGTGATCGGGGCGCCGGAGAGATCGAGAATTTGGCTGAACACATTCATGCGCCGATTGATCTCGGTGCACACCGGCATCAGGTCCTGCAGATCGCTTTGTCCCCAGAACTGATCCGGCAGGGGATCGTTGGCCACAATCACATAGGGAATCAAACCGTACGGATTGGCGGTGTTCACCATCAGCTCGCCATTCACCAGCACGCGGAGGTTGGAAGTGGTCCACACCTCCAGCACTGGCAGCGGCTTCTCGGGATCGCTGGTGGAACCGGTGCGGATGCCGAATTGCTGCATCAGTTGCTGGGGTGTGGCTCGATACAGATGGCGAACCTGCTTCAGCGATCGGGGTTCATCCGGCGCAGTGAGCACAGTGAGACTGGCGGGATCCACCGCCACCACGCCAGGCTGATTGGTATCGGCATTCCAGGTCACCTTCATGGCGGCATCGCCCTGAATGAGTGCCTGCATGGCCAGCGCAAGATCGAGCTGTGGTAATCCCAATGCATCGCGCCAGGATGCCAGTTGCACCTCGGCCTCATTGGCGCGTGTAGTGGCTGCTGAATCGGCCGGAATGCTGATGCCCACGGGCGCATTGAAGATGTAACTCACCGTTTTGCGCAGCAATGTGCGGGCGTAGTTCAGCGTGATTGCATCCCGTTTGCTACCCGGTTTTTGCCAGCCATCGGCAAAGGTATTGAACTCGTTGTATTGCTGCAGGCGCACATCGTCTGCAGGTGATCGCGTTCCGGCAGGCCAGCCGGATGCGATGGCAGGGTGACCAATTGCGGTGATATTCACGGTCGCAACCCATCCTTTCCATGCGGTGGTGATCTGGGGGGATCACCACCGCTGCGTACAAAGACGAAACAGAATGGACCGGCTGCTTCCCGGAGGAAATCGTGTATCTACCCGATTCCGGCGGTGCGCCGCACTGCATCCGTGATTGCGGTGTGAGAATCGCATCAGGTGCACATCCAGATTAGAACACACGTTCTATTCTGTTTCTACTATCTATACGCATCGGGATGAGCGCGATTTCGGCGATCGAGGGCGCCATCGACGTTCGTTTGGCTGATTTGGTTGACTATGAACGGTAGGTACGAGTTTATCGTAACAAGGAACACACCATCGTCGAAACCGACGATGGTGTGCTCAATCCAGGGATGGCGAAGTTGTTCTAGGCAGGCAAGTGCGGAGCCATACCGCTGTGCCCGTTATCGATCTCGTCTTCGTAATCCGTATCGAAATTGCGCAGGATCATGCTGAGAATTGTTACAGGTGTGAACAGAATCACCAGCGCCATCATGCCGACATCGGCAGGAACGGGGCCGATTGAATCAGAAACGAACCAGTCGTGCAGAGGTGTGGGCAGGATGAGCAGCACAACGATAACTGCGATAACACCGAGAGCCGGGAAGAAGATCCTCTTTGTTGTGTCTTTCATGGTGAAACTCCCTTGTGCGAATTGGCTGATGCATCAAACAGCACAGGGAGGAGCATGGGGATACATCCTTCGAACCACACCTTCGGCAAATGAGGATGTGGGAATCGTCAGTGCAAGACGCGTTCTATGAAATTGGATTCGTGTGGGGCTCATGCCTCGCCTCCATCATGGACTGATGTGATGACCGGCAGGCATGTGGAAGTGGGTTTCCGCGTGGGAGTCGGAACGTCTGGGAATCAATCCCGAGAAATCCTGTTCGCCAATTTCCATACAGGAAGACTGGCTGTATACGAAATTATAGCAAATCCTGTGCCGAAGCCTGCGGAAACGTCGGCATGAACCGTCTATCCACATGACCCGCATCGTATACTTACTACGATTATGAGGCGCATGTGTATGCATCATGCGGAATCAGCGGTAGCCGCCTCCTCATTCCCGGATTCGGTTTATCTAATGTAGGTTTACCGAGCAGTCATCTCCCGCAGATACCTATTGCCAAGTTTCGTGAATCATTTCACAATATGGACGATGATCGAATTTCACGCAGGTGAGCGTGAAGCGAGATAAACACTCCGGTTGGCTCAACGACACATCAACCGGATTCCGGGCAGCACCACGCGTACCGCCCGGTTGAGGAAAGGAAACGGCAGGCTATGATTTCCGGTATTTCCGGCTCTCAGGTCCTGGTAAACCTGAATAATGATGATTTGGTCGACCAGGCCGTGGCACGCGGGGAGGGCGAGGTAGCTTCTACCGGTGCCCTCGCCGTGAACACCGGCAAGTTCACAGGCCGCTCCCCAAAAGACAAGTTCGTGGTGAAAGAATCCGCCAGCGAACAGGCAATCTGGTGGGGATCCATCAATCAGCCAATCGATGAAGACAAGTACGCAGCCTTCCTCGCGGATGTTGTGGCGTATTTGAATGAACGCGATGTGCTGTTCGGCCAGAATCTCAGTATCGGGGCCGATGCGCAATTCGCGTATCCCGTGAACCTGCTTACGGAAAGCGCATACGCCGCGCTCTTCTGCCGCCATCTGTTCATTACCGACGAGCGCGAGCTCACCAGCACCCCGATTACCATCCTGCACGCACCCGGTTTCGAGGCAGATCCCGCCCGACATGGTAGCCGCACATCAACGGCGATCATGATGCACCCCACAAAGCAGGAGATCGTCATCGCTGGCACGCTCTATTCCGGCGAGATGAAGAAGGGTGTCTTCTCGCTCATGCAGTACCTGCTGCCGAATCGCGGTGTTGCAACCATGCACTGCTCGGCCAACTACACCGGCAACAAGAACGAAACCACCCTTTTCTTCGGGCTTTCCGGTACCGGCAAAACTACCCTCAGTAACGATCCTGCGGCCACCCTCATCGGTGATGATGAGCACGGCTGGAGTGAGAATGGCGTCTTCAACTTCGAGGGTGGCTGCTACGCCAAAACCATCCATCTTTCCGAAAAGGCTGAGCCCACCATCTGGGCGGCCACCAATATGAAGAACACCGTGTTGGAAAATGTGCCGCTGGATCCGGAAACCAAAGTGCCGGATTACAACGACAGCAGCCTCACCGAAAACACCCGCTCTGCGTTCAGTGTCAATCAGGTTCCGAATGTCGATCCGGAAGGTCGGGGTGGTCACGCGAAGCGGATCGTCTTCCTCACTGCCGATGCCAGTGGCGTGTTGCCTCCAGTGAGCAGACTCACCCGCGAACAGGCGCTGAGCTTGTACCTGTTGGGCTTCACCAGCAAGGTTGCCGGCACCGAACGCGGTATCACCGAACCGCAACGCACCTTCAGCCCGTGCTTCGGGAGTCCATTCCTGCCGCTGCCGCCAGAGCGCTACGCGGAACTTCTGGGTGAGAAAATCGATGAGCACGCCCCATCGTTGTGGCTCGTGAATACCGGTTGGGGCGGTGGCGATTACACCACCGGGAAGCGGATTAGCATCCACGATACGCGCGCCATCATCACCGCCATCAATAGCGATAGCCTGACTAGCGCCGAGACGCAGACGCATCCGGTATTCAATCTCGAGATGCCGATCGCTGCCGATGGTGTGGCCGCCGAGGTGCTCGATCCGCGCGAAAGCTGGCAGGATAAGGACGCCTACGACGCCTCCGCCAACAAGTTGATGGATGCCTTCCGCGAGCGCGCGGAAGAAATGGGCATCAATCCCGCCTGGACCGGCTGGCTCACCAAATAGCCGAATCGCTATCAAGACAGATCAAACGCAAAACGCCTCCGGATGTATTCCGGAGGCGTTTCGCGATTCCACGAACAACGGAACTCGACCGGATACGCTACCGTTCACCATGTGAGATGGCTTAATCCAGTTGGGGAAGCGCAATGAAGTGGGTAGTCGGATGTTTTGTCGCGTTTGTGGTGTTCATTCTCCTGATGATGGCACTTGGAGCCGGCCTCCGTTCTGGCGGGGAGTATCTGAAAGACGGCTACCTCAAAATCTTCGCTGAACCTACCCGGGATCCACTAGAGCCAACAGCCGTACCCGAACTTGGCGTGCGATTCATCATCACCGATTCATCCAACTGGAAGGAAATCGAACCGGGCAAATGCACCGGCACCGGATATGCCGAAGATATTCATGTCGGTCAACGGGTGACAGTGACCAGCGCGAACCCAAATGCCACACCGCAAACTGACGAGCTCATGGGTGGTGGGCAAACCAGCGATGATGGCTGCCACTTTGTGGCTGAGGTTACTCGGGAAGAGGCGGAATCTTATGAGATCACC
>JAFAEA010000219.1 GCA_023424355.1 Chloroflexota bacterium
AAGCCTTCGCCGCCAGGGGCGGCTCATGCTGGGCGAGCCTACATCCATCGCGCGAACATCAGCCAATGGGCCGCCACACAAACGCGCATATGTTCCGGGCAGTTGGGCGGTTCGAAAGCGACACCGAAACTATTTTGCGGAGATGTAGGCTCGGGCTGCGCGCAGAAATCAAACAATTTCGCCATTAACAATTGCGCGCATGGCCCGGGCAATTGGGGGACCAATTCGTGAGGCGGAACTCTTGGGTGGAGCATCGGTCCCTCGAGCCCGCCCCAAGCCCTCGCCGCCGCGGGCGGCTCATGCTGGGCGAGCCTACCAATCGCCAAGATTTCATGCAACGGAGACTTGTTCCCGAGAATTCCAAATGTCATAATCCTGATCATATAGCTCAATTTCATAACCTTGGCCCTTCGAACGACCCTGAAACATGTTGGTGCTGGCATGAATCGTCCAGATCGAGACAAAACCCGACCTGGTACCACCCGGCGCGTACGACTGAAGGATTACGATTACTCAACCCCTGGCTACTACTTCATCACCATTTGTACTCATGATCGTCAGGATCTTTTTGGGGAAATCGATCAAGAGCAAATGCATCTTTCGGCGGCGGGCGAAATGGTTCGGGATACGATTCTGGAATGCTCAAGACGGTTCAAGTCTGTTGAAATTGATTGCTTCGTCGTGATGCCAAATCACGTACACATCTTGTTGGGTCTGGCGGTTCGATTGGACGATGATCCTGGGATTGAAAACGTGAAGGACGTGGTCCAGTGGTTCAAGAGTTCCGTTCATCAGCGATTCCGATCCGGCGTTCATCATCGCGGTTGGCCACCGTATCAACAAAAGATCTGGCAAACGGGCTATCACGATCACATCGTCCGCAATGATCGGGAGTTGGAGACGTTGAGATTGTATGTAGCCAAGAACGTAGAGTCGTGGAGGAAGGATCGATTTTACGATCACATTTTGTAGGCCCGGGCTGCGCGCGGAGTTCCACCAGTTTGCCATCGATTTTCGCGCGCATTGCCCGGGCAATTGGGGGACTAACTCCGGAGGCGGAATTTCTGAATGGAACACCGGTACCTCAAGCCCGCCCGAAGCCTTCGCCGCCAGGGGCGGCTCATGCTGGGCGAGCCTACATCCATCGCGCGAACATCAGCCAATGGGCCGGCACACAAACGCGCGAATCGCCTTCGTCAATTTCACAATGCCGCCACGAACGAACGCATTCGTACGATACTCCCGACATTGACGACCCCCGCCCGCGTCCCCTATACTCACCTCTCGTATGCGCCGGGAAGTTATCCCCGGTGAGTGGGGCGTGTGTGCCGTTATTTCGGCGTCCGGTTTTCAATCCGCCCCGTTGTTGCGTCGCGGCTCGCCCGCGATGACCGGCCGGTTCACGGCCCACCCGAAACTGTGACCCTTTATGACGGGATGTCATTGATTTCTTAGAGGAGTACTCGCGTGTCCACCAAGCGAACATACCAGCCAAAGCGCATCAAGCGCATCCGCAAGTTCGGATTCCTTTCTCGCATGTCCACCAAGGGTGGCCGTAACGTGCTTGCAGCCCGACGCCGCAAGGGCCGACACGCCCTCACCGTGGCCGAAGAGCGAAAATTCACACAGAACCGCTAATCGCGGTTCCTGTGGGTATCAGGGGTTTGCAGGTTAATCCGAAACTGTTTGATACCTTGTTGAATCAAACGCCGGGCCACTCGCCCGGCGTTTGCTGTTTGCTGCAGGAGCTGATCCATGGTTGATCGCCGCTATCGCCTGAGAGAAGAACACGATGTGAAACGCGTTCGCTCCCGCGGGCGTTCAGTGGCGCATGGTGCCCTGGTGCTGCGCTATATGCCGAATCACACCGAGCCAGCGCAAAACCGCTACACCGTGATCGCCGGCAAACGATGCGGCAATGCCGTGCAGCGCAATCGACTGAAGCGTATTGTGCGCGAGGCTATTCGCGCCTGGCATCCGCAACTCCAGCCGGGTCACGATCTCGCCTTCATTTGTCGTGGAGATGTGGACGAGATGCCGGATCTCGCCGCGGCCCAGCAAACACTTTCTCGCATATTGGCGCGTACCGATCTGGTTCAGAGCGATGCAACTGAACCATCGATTGGCGTACCGGTTACGGCAAGCTGGAAGATCGAACCGGCGGATGGCCCTGAGGACGACGAGGCATGAAACGCCCGATACTGGCCATGATTCGGTTCTACAAGAAACGGATTTCGCCTGGCTTGCCTCCGAGCTGCAGATATCAACCAACTTGCTCGGAATATGCCTACGAGGCGATTGATAAGTACGGTATCTTTAAGGGCGGTCGTTTGGCGGTATGGCGCATACTTCGTTGTAACCCATTCGGCGGCAGTGGCTGGGATCCAGTTCCGTGAACGCCATCCAGCCATTTCGCGGTAATACCGCGGTTTTCGGCGCGATCATATCGTTCGCGCATGCGATTGATGCAGAACAATCAACCTGGTTGATTTAACTGGTGCCACCCAGGCGCCTCGTTTCGCCGCACTGCGGCAGGAGTCTTCATGCTGGATATCACCTCGAGCCTTGGAACGACGGTACCGGGCATCATTATTTGGGATCAGTACATTGATTTCCTGAAATGGTTCCTCACCTGGCTCTCAGAAGTTTTCCGCAATGGCGGCGTGGCAATCATCGTCTTCACCATCATCATCAAAACCCTGATGTTGCCACTCACGGTGAAATCGATCCGATCCTCCAAGGCTATGCAAGAGCTGGCTCCCAAGATCAAGGATCTGCAGAAGAAGCATGGTAACGATCGCCAGGC